>SPBP01000398.1 GCA_004525935.1 Lentisphaerales bacterium
CACCAAGGCAGGTAGCATGTTTTCATCTTCTGCGGGACGCCACTCGAGAAGGAAATCCCCGGGCAGGCAGTTCTGGCGGGTATCTTCAAGGAAGACATGACTGCAGAGAAGCACAGGGACGCGCTTCATCCTGAGGCCAGGGGGGTGGTGGCAGGCGCCATTACGGCCGGCGCCGGGCAGGGCATGGTTGCCCTTATCGGCATACTCATGTCCGTCATTATCCCGCGCTTGTTCGGTGCCGGCGACTACGGATTGTGGGTATGGTATCGCAGCATCGTGAACCTGGCACTGACCTTCTGCACGCTCGGCGCATTACAGACGATTGTCTGCCACTACATACCAATGAAAGCCGCGGGTCATGACGATCAAGCGGCATCGCTTCTCAAGTCTCTTGCAGCAGTCAGGCTGACAGCCTTTCTTGTAGCCGCCCTGGTATCCTCAGTCATGCTTCTTGTCGCCGATACGGCGTTGTCGCGCCCTATCAATGCAGCAATGATTGCGACAAGCGTTTTCGTCCGCGGGTTGCTTTCCGTGCCGATGATGATTCTTTATAGCGAGAGACGAATCAGGGCGATGTTGAGCATGCAGGTGCTGCTTTCTCTCATTGTGCCCGGGTCCGTAGCCACAGCTTATGTCCTTGGAGATGTCAGAAGCATTCCGATTGGATGTGTGCTGGGTGACACTATCTGCACTGCAGTCGGCCTGTGGGTTGCCCGTCCATGGCGACTGCTCGGTGCGAATTGGATGCGCTTCAAGGAGTTGCGTCCCATCATGCTGTTCGGTGCCAGCATAGGAGTCTCGTCAATAATGACCAGCCTGTTCATGAGTACGGCACCGTATTTCATGAGTCTGCGGCAGTACTCGGCCGAGTCACTTGCCTACGTCGGGATCAGCATCAGAATGACGAGTTTCCTCATAGGCGCCCTGGTTTCTGTGAGCGCCGCCGTGATTCCGACCTTTTCGGCAGTCCTGGAGCGGGACGGAGTCGACCGCGTTGTGCGCTGGCATGGATTGCTGAGCCGATTCGGGTTCGCGCTGATCCTTTGCGTACTGGGCAATGCCTTCCTGCTTGCGGATAAACTTGTGCCCCTTGTGTGGGGCTCCGCCTTTCGCCCTATGAGCGCTGTAATGATTTACAGTGTTGCGGCTTTGATTCCGCTCTGGCTTGGATCACAGATGATTCGGTACGTTCTCTTCTTCAAGCGCTCCACGGGTTACCTGTTGTCAAGCCTGCTTCAGCTCTTGTTGTTCGTTGGACTGCTGTTTGCACTGACAGAAGACTCCGCGGGGCAGAACACAATGTTGGCGATGATACTGGCTGGCACTGCGTTCATGCTGTGCGCCGCTGTTATGTATTTCAGGCGAACGCGGCTGTCGTGGAATTGGTTGAGATTTGTTCCGGCAGTATTCATGGTGGGGGTGGCTCATTCTCTTGGTCCGCGTTCGGTCGGGCTGATACAGAGCGCCGTGACGGCAATACTATGGACGACAGTCTTTGTGCTCGTGGTTTTCGGTTTCGGCGGGGCCCGGGTCTATGAGATCCGTGACATTCTGGGACTTGTTACCTTGCGCGGCGACCGCAATGCTGACAAGGGATTCCCGGCATGAGCGGTTGGCGGCACATTACCTGATGACCTTGCTGGCCGGCGGCATAAGGCCCGGCTAGTGAATCGGCCGGCGCCAGCCCTCGAACCATCCCCGCAGAATGCCCGATGTTGCGCGCAATTGCATGCGGCACAACCGCGAAGTCAACTGGAATAGAAGCCCGGCGAGGCCGGGGACCAGGGGGAGTGAATGGTGTAACCTCAGATACCGCACGCACCCGGACATCAGCCAGCGCAACCTGTTGTATTCGGTCTTTCCTGCGGTACTTGCCAATTGATGCAATACTCGGCTGCCTGAGGCAACAACACATTGCCATCCCCTTGCTCGCATTCGCGTGCAGAGATCCACGTCTTCCCAGTAGAAGAAGAAGTCTTCATCGAACAGACCCGTCTCCTGGAGAGCTTCCTTTCGGAGGAGCATGCTGGCGCCGGTAATGTACTCCGGTGGATCGTTCTGACCGGAGGCATGACGGCAGTAGCCCAGCCAGGGTCTGGCCACGCCGCCTCCCCACGATTGCAGGCGATCCGGGCTGTCGATATCGTAGATGGCCGAGCCGACGACACCGGCTCTATCCTGAGCGATCGCGGTCTGAACGAGTTCCGTCAGTGCGGTTGGTTCAGGTTTCGTGTCATTGTTGAGCAACCAGACGAAATCGGCCTTGTTGGCCAGTGCATGGCGAATACCCACGTTAACGCCACCGGCGAATCCCAGGTTTCGTTTTGTCGTCAGAAGCGCCACTTCTGGATATGCCTTATCCAATTCAGCGTGAGGCACATGCTTAGAACCGTTGTCTACAAGTAACACCCGCCGGTTCGAATATGCAAGATGACGGGCTGCGTCGAGAGCCGCGAAAGTGGTGGCCCAATCTTCCCAGTTCAGAACGACGATCCAGACCAGGGGCAGGTCATTTGTCATTTGCCGGGGCCTCTAATATGTGACAGTATCGCAAAGTCGAGGAAACAATACTACTCCTGGAGAGCCGGGTCTATGGAAAATCACCGTGAGCGTGAGGTCGCGAGTTGAAGATTGGAATAAACGCCAGAGGCCTTTCAATTCCAGCGGGCGGAGCGAGGTCTTTCC
>SPBP01000488.1 GCA_004525935.1 Lentisphaerales bacterium
CGCATCGTACGTAACAACCGGCATCTGGATCTTCTCGATGTGTTCCATCTCGGATATTTGGGCATCGAAATGTTGCGAAACAACCGTATCGCTCGCGATCGTCGCGCCCTGCTGACTGATGCCGATCCCCGTGGACGAAAATGCCTTGAAGCATCTCATCTCGGGGCGGACGATGCTGTCGACCGGGTAATGTCGCCATTGGTAGAGTGTCTGCCGCAGCCCTCCTTCGATCGCCTTAAGAAACGGATCCGAGCATTGGCACTGCAGTTCTGTCGAACATGCGATCAGCTCCGCCATCGGCTCCTCGTTTATGTAAACAAGCGGACGCGTGGGTTCCCTGTCATTCAGCCGTCGCCAAAGCTCGGCCTTTTCTTCTTGAATCGGCAAAGAACCGATCTCAACGATATCAGAAGCCAGCCGTTGCAGAATCTCGCGGTCTTGGGAAGCAATCACAGTCATGTCAGTACCTCATTTTACCATCGTTAAAGCCAACGCCGTGAAGCAGCATTTGGCGCGCTATCGACAATATGCTGGATTCATCTTGTTCGGCTATTGGTGTGGAGGCGGGCATGGAGATCGACGACGAGAGCGCCTGAGGATTTGTCCTTGGCTCTCAGCGATTCCACCAACCGCCTTACGTCGTGGTTATGCTCGGCAGAGATCGCATCTTTGGCTTTCCACACTTCTTGAATGATTTCATCCTTCATCGTCTTCTCCCATCAACTCCAGAGGAGTGCATATTTCGGGACACGAGTATCCATGGACGGCACAGACGCTGCGCATTAGCGGCTTCATTTCTGCGTTGTCGATATGTCGACAGTTCCAAGTCAGAAGATAGTCGACGCCGTGGTATGCGGATACGGCAACATGCAGGGCATCATCCGTTGCCGTCTCTGGCAGCGCGCCTTCGGTTAACAGGGCCTTTGCCAAGTCGGTCACGGGGTCAGGCATGGAGAGATGGGCTATCGTTTCCAATGCCGCCAGACGGCGCTGTGCCGCCTCCGGATGGCCTTTGCGCGCTTCATCAAGCACGAGTTGTGATGTGACAAGTTCAAAGCGTTGCTGCTGTGTTTCCCACCACCGGCTAGTCGCGTTCTGCCAGGCCGCCGCAAGCAGGTCTCGTGCCGGGAGCGCGGTGAGATAGTTCACAATTGATGTTTCGATATAGACCGTCTTCATCACTTATGGATACTACCACCGGCCCACTGGAATGTGAATTCATTTTTCCAGCCGAACGATTGGGTCAGCGTTTTCTGGAAGGGCGCGCCCTTTCAGAAATACGTTGCACCCGCTTGTTCTCCCCATAGTGGGCTCTTTCCTCGCGCAAGACATGCACGCAGTAGGAGTTCAAGCTGTCGCCATGTCGCAGAGCGTCAACGGCCAGAGCCTTGTGCAAGTCCTTGCCGACTCTGACAACGAACTTCCCAGAATACTCCTTTCCCGCGGTAGCGGCGGGAAGGGGGGCCCCCTCCTCCTGATAGATCTCAATCCACTCTTCCACGGCTTGGCAGAGCTCCTTATACACCTTGGCTTCATCGCTTCCGTGAATACCACCGAGCATAAGCCCCGGACATGTGCCGACATAGCACAGATCTTCTTCCGACCATTCCACAATCTTGAGATATTTATCACTCACCTTCATTCTGTCACCTCGCAAACTGCCTTTTCCACATCCCGTTCTTGATATCGCTTCGCATCCTGCGAAGGATTGCCGATGAGCGTTATCTTCGAGCCCCGGGCATGCGTGAAGTTCCGGTGACTGCCCTTGCCGCCACGGTCCACGAACCCCGCCTTCTTGAGATCTCGAATCAACTCTCTAATCTTCTTCGGCACGATATTATAGTACTATAGTAGTACTTGATGTGTCAAGAGGTGAATTCTGTCTTTGTTTCCAGGGAGAACGTTGCGGATCAGACGCGGCTGTAAGCTGTCGCCTGTATCCGGCTTGTTATCTGTCATCAGTCTCAGCAGTAAGATGATCTCGAATCAACGCGATCTCCTCAGCGGTTACTCCGATTGAGCGAAGATAGCTCTCCACTTGTCTGCCGACGTCGTCTTTCCGATTCC
>SPBP01000164.1 GCA_004525935.1 Lentisphaerales bacterium
CAATATTGTGAATAACAATATCCCACGCAGCACATTGCCAGTAGTAGGTTGAGTATGTTCCGGCAAAGATACATTCATAGTTGCGCGCAAGGCAGACGATCGGATCTGAGTAATCGCCGGTGAACGTCTGGTAAGGCCCTTCTTCATAACCGCCGTGTTCAATATTCAGCACTGGCATATCGGGATAACGCTCTCTGATCTCGCGCATCGCGGCATACAACGAGCTTTGCCATGACTGGATTGAAAAGAAGTCGATGGTATCTGTATGTTTGCGGCAATAGCCGCTGTCATGAACGGTAATGAGCTGCTTGTATGCGTCCCGGGCACGTACCCGCATTGCACGGTTCCGAATATAGTCTTCACCAGCATAATCATACGAAAGCGCTTCTTTGGAGATGTCCCAGACGATGTTACTGTATGCTTGGTAACGCGCGACAACATAGTCGAGGTACTGGTTATCCGCCTCAGATCCCTTTTCCGGCCAGTTAACTTTCTTGTTCCACACATAGAGCATGAGGTGAGCGATGACGCCTTTCTTGTGCAGATAGGCAATGACCCGATCGAAGCGCTTGAAGAATTCTATGTTGAGTGTTGAATGGTCAGGCTTATCGTTGGTGCCACCGAAGGGAAACAGGGCCGGCGCACCGTAGTCATGTTCAGTCCCACTCCCTTCTTCTTCCCATGGTGTTTCGTGGGCATAGACGTTCATGATCACATGATTGAAACCGTTTCCGGCTACTGTATCGATGAGCATGCGTGTTTTCGGAATGTCTGTGCTGTTGTCGAGATCGAGTGCAAAGAGCCAGTCGAGTTCGTGCGCGACAAGGAAGTAAGCCGTCCCATCTTCGTGCTGGAAATGACGGGGGTTGGTTCTATTGATAATCAGCCTGCCGTGGATGTTCGGATTCTGGTTCTTTGTGCACTGGACAGTGCCGTCACGTGCATCGAGTTCGGGCAGGTCGGAGCTTGTGAGATATGACCAGTCCCCTTCCGAGGTAGGACTGAAGCGAACTAACCATTCGCCGTTACCGTTATAGAAGCCGGGTATTGCGAGTTGTTGACGCTCAGGTCCGGTGAAGGTGGCTTTCAAGCCAGCCTTGAAGGGGTTGGCGGCGGCGTTGCCTCTGAAGCTGAGGTCACAGCAGTGCCGATTCTGGATGGTGATGCTTGTGCTTGCCATTACGTTTCCTTCCCTCTACGAGATTGCCGATGCTGCGCATGCTACACGGTGCCGACATTAATGGCCATACAAAGGCAAGAATTCTCATTATGGCCTTTGTGGGCCTTTTTCAACTTAAATACGAGGACTGTGCACAGCCACGTTGGACAAGCCCGAGAAGTTCTACGAGGCCCATCCCGCGGTCATCGGATGCTCGACTCCGGCTGTATCGGACGGCAAACTCTTTGTAAGACTGAGATCCGCTGTCGCCTGCTATGACCTTATCAATTTGCCACTGGATCCCTCAACCATGCCTCCACGTCAGGCAGACAAGCCCAGGAATACAGTCCCTGGCCTGAAAGTAGACTACTATGTCGGCGGCCAACTCGCATCAGCACTCGACCTCAGGTCTGCGAAGCCTGTTAAGAGCGGCAAGCACAAGATCACAGTCTACTTCACCCAGATGGGCGGCTGTGCCAGCCTCTCTGCAGCCTATGAAGGACCAGATCTGCCAAAGACCGCAATTCCGACGGAGGCGCTCTCACACGATCAGAAGTAGAACCGGCGCTGGCGAGAAGGAACCGACGTCCGCGGAATGTCGAATAGGGTCGGCTTCAATTCTTGAAGAGCGCATCTTCCATCTCGATACCCATCCTCCGAATCTTCTCGAGGAACGATGGCGGGTTAACAGCAACAAACTTGCCCTTGATCACAGAGTCTGCGCCCATCGATTCAACTTCGTAACGGAAGATGTCTTTTAGAACCACCTCGTTGTTGTCCAGCCCGACCAGCTCCGTAATATGCGTAATCTTCCGTGAGCCGTCCGGAAGCTGTTCATGCTGAACAATGATATCCAGGCCTGACGCAATTTGCCTGCGTATGACCCAGTTTGGAAGATTAAGGCCTGCATATAGCGCCATCGTCTCCAACCTGGTGACCGCGTCCTCCGGTGTCGCAGCGTGAAGCACCGCAAGTGCCCCACGGTGACCACTGTTCAACGCCTGTATATAGTCCATTGCCTCGGCGCCCCTTATTTCACCGAGTAATATGCGGCTTGGTCTCATTCTCAGCGCGTTCACAAACAAATGCCTGATCCCGATCTCCCCCTCGCCTTCGATATTCGCCGGGCGTGTAAGCAATCTTCTCAGGTTGCCCTGCTTCAGGTTCAGCTCCAATGTATCCTCAATAGTGAGTATTCGCTCATTATCGTCTATGTAAGCAGACAAAAGGCTGATTGTCGTAGTTTTCCCGCTTCCCGTGGCGCCCGAAAAGAGCATGTTGACCCTGCCTCGCAAACAGTGGATCAGAAAATTAGCCATGCGAACATCGAGGGTGCCCAGTTGCACAATGTTCTCCATCGAACTTACTGATTCCACGAGTTTCCTTATCGTTACCGAAATGCCGTCGGCCGAGATCGGTGGAATGGTAACATTTACACGCGCCCCGTCCTTGAGCGAGAAGTCGGAGAAGGGCAACGATTCATCAACCCTTCTGCCGGTCTTAGCAATCATCTTGTCAATTGTGTACTTCAGATGTTGCTCGTCATCGAACACCTTGTCCGTAAGGGACCTCCGCCCGCTCCGCTCCACGTAAATAGAGAACGGTCCGTTTACCATTATCTCCGTGACATGTGGGTCGTCCAGTAGGTCCTGAATCGGGCCGAACCCTATAAAGTCGTCGCAGAGCTCCTTGATTGCACGGGTCAGCACCTCCGGGTCCGCCTCAACATCTCTACGCGCCTGCCACGATTCGAAGAACGTGCGCATTCTGCCTTCCAGGTAATCCCGGTTCGTGCCGTCCCAACCGTCAGTCAGGTACTTCGTTTCCTGCCGCATCTTCAACTTAATGTCTATAGTATCCATTAGAACGCGCTTTCCATTCGGGTCATCGGGCCGGGCACTTCGTCCTGAGGTCCCACCTCGCCCGTTGACGTTGGAGTTTCGAAATATAGCCGATCCGGGCTCAGCCCGCCAGCATGTTCTTTCATAGTGTGTCCAGCCGCCGTCCGCACCAATCAACCCCGTGTTCTGCTGGTCAAAGCCGCAAAGCCAGTGTAGATTAGCGCGTAATGAGTACATGGGCCGTTAGTGCATTCGCCCCACTCTCGTTTTCAGCATCTGGAGAGACCAAGAATGAAGATTGATCGCGAGTTGATTCACACCGGAGTCGGGCTGATAGACAATCAGCTTATTCATCTCACAAAGTGGCTGATTGAGTGGTTCTGCGAGCAGATGCTTGTTCACGACCGAGCATTCGTGGCATTCCTTAACAAAATCAATGAAGAGAGGGCACAATGAAGAGAACTCACGAAAAGACGGTCGATCCCGCGGCAGCGGAGGCGTTGGCAAAGGCTGCCAAACTCTCTATTTCTACCGCGTATGACAGGCATGAGGAACAGGAACCACGCTGTGGATTCGGCGAGACGGGTCTGTGCTGTCGAATATGCGATATGGGGCCATGCAGGATCGATCCCTTCGGAGATTCTCCTAGTCGGGGTATTTGTGGAGCCAATGGCGCCACAATAGTCGCCCGCCACCTTATCAGACAGGTGGCCGCAGGAGTAGCCACTCACTCCGACCATGGACACGATATTGTAAGGACATTACTTCTCGCCGCAAAAGGAGAGGCCCAGGGGTATTCCGTAAAGGATGAAGCCCGACTCAAAGACCTGGCCAACGAATGGGGCGTCGCAACGGACGGCCGCGAGTCAAACGACATTGCTATCGAGCTTGCCCAACTGGCACTCGGGCAATTCAACCAGCAGGAGGGAGAGATTCGTTATCCCGCCCTCAGAGCGCCGAATGCCACTCTTGAAAACTGGCGCAGGCACGGTCTTATTCCCGTGGGAGTGGAGCACGAGGTCGTTGAGACCCTCCATCGCACACACGAGGGAGTCGACGCGGATTATAGAAACCTCCTCATGCACGGTTTCAGAACATCCATGGGTGACGGGTGGGCCGGCTCCATGCTTGCCACCGACTTCGGAGACGTGCTTTTCGGTACTCCCACACCTGTACGGAGTCAGGTGAACCTTGGCGTACTGAAGAAAGATCAGGTCAATATTGTCGTCCATGGCCACGAACCGACCCTTTCCGAAATGGTGGTCGCTGCAAGCAGAGATCCAGAACTTCTCAAGCTGGCATCAGAAAAGGGGGCAAAAGGTATAGTAGTCGGTGGAATATGCTGCACAGCCAACGAAATCCTCATGCGACAAGGCGCTCCAGTAGTGGGGAACTTCCTTCACCAGGAACTGGCCATCGGCACCGGCGCAGTTGATGTAATGCTGGTAGATGTTCAATGTATCATGCCGGCCGTGGTGGAGCATGCGAGTCGGTATCACACAAAGATAATAAGCACTAGCAAGAAAGCTCGTATCCCCGGCGCTACGCATATCCAATTCGACGAGAAAAGAGCCTATGACATAGCAAAACAGATCGTCAAAGAGGCTGTTGAGAACTACGCGAATCGCGGTGTTACGGATATACCGCAACACACGAGTGATCTTGTTGCCGGGTTTACTGTACAGAACACATTTACGCATCTCGGAGGCAAATACAGGGCCACTCTACGCCCGTTGAACGATGGGATCATTCAAGGTCGACTGCGCGGTGTAGCAGCAGTTATCGGATGCAACACCGTAAAGAAGACGCAGGATGACAGCCATGTTCGTATGGTCAAGGAGTTGATAGCCAATGACGTGCTTGTCGTGCAGACGGGCTGCTCGGCAACAGCATGCGCCAAAATAGGCCTGCTCAAACCGGAGGCTGCAGCCGAATTCGCCGGCAAAGGATTACAGGAGATCTGCGAAGCTGTCGGAATCCCGCCAGTGCTGCATTTCGGATCGTGCGTAGACAATAGCCGAATCCTCGTCGCGCTGTGCGAAATCCTGCGCGAAGGTGGACTCGGTGACAAGCTATCCGACCTTCCAGTGGCAGGTGCTGCACCCGAAGCCATGTGCGAAAAGGCGATCGCCATTGGTTTCTACTGCGTCGCATCGGGCGTCTATGTGAACTATAGCCCGGCCATGCGAATACTCGGGAGTAAGGACGTCACGAACTTCCTTACAAACGAAGTCGAGGACATCACTGGCGGAAGATTCTCATTTGAAGCGGATCCAGTTAAAGCCGCGCGCCTGATGATGGCGCATATGGATAAGAAGAGGGCCGCACTGAAGCTGAAGCCATTGATGTATGCCAGCGCCATGGAGCCGCAGGGCTAATCACGCCGATCGCCTACCCGATCGTCGCCGACATGATGGATATGGCAAAGTCGTAGAGCGGCAACACAAATAGGCTGATCGCCGGTGTTTCCGAAAATCAACAAGCGCTGGCTTCTCCCCTCACAGATCATGGGCCCGTAACGTCTGGGCGCCACGCGGCCGGCCTATAAACTACGATTCCAGAAAAGGGGGGATTGTCGTCACCATCGGCAGCTGTTCGGAAGGCATAGGTGGAGCCGAATACCAGAGCATCATGTATCAGTATTCAGGCAGGTGGCTGGACTTTCTGAGCGACCTGCGGAGAAATGAAAGAACCCTCAGGGATCAGTGGCAGTTCCAGTTGCAAACAAGAGCTCTTCAGCACGTCGGCACTGAGAATCTGATCCTGAAATC
>SPBP01000138.1 GCA_004525935.1 Lentisphaerales bacterium
CGCCATCGCCTGATCACTGGAAACCGCCGCAAGGTATCGCTGCTGCGCATCTGTCACCTGCCCCGACTCAAGGAGAAGAACCAGGCAATACTTGAATACTTCCGCCCGTTCAGCCGCCTCGGATACGTCATCTAGACTGGCAGTAAGAAAGCGGATAGCGTCGTTTGTTCGGCCCTGCCCCAGGAGGCCCCTTGCTTCCGCAACCGCTCTGCCCATCGCCGAGCTATCCTTCCGCGAAGCCGTTGCAGACAGATCATTCCCTCTCTCGGAATCTCGACGACAACCAGAGACGAAGAGCCCGGCCATCATTACCAACAAGACCGCCATCCGAATGTTCTTCATTCTTAAGATCCCCTGCCATCCTGCTCAACGCATGCAACAGCGGCTTGTATTCTGCACCAATTGATAAACGTGTCAATGGAACTGTGTTTCGGGGCTAAAAAATGCTGTTCTTGACCCCGCATTGTGCTAGAGTCCCTGTTTTGCGCGACATTCTACAGCGCGGGCGTATTGGACATTCGTCGCAGACTATTTCATGAATATCTCCAACGAAGAGATTCTTCGGTACCATCTTGGCGGCAAGATAGGGCTTCGCCTCACGCGCGAACTGCGTAACCGCAGGGACCTTTGCATGGCCTATACCCCCGGCGTGGCCGTTCCCGTCAAGAAGATCCACTCCGATCCCGGGACGCTCGGTCTCTATACCGCCAAGAGCAACCTTGTAGCCGTCGCAACCGACGGAACAGCGATCCTCGGCCTTGGCGACCTCGGCCCTGAAGCCAGTATTCCCGTCATGGAAGGAAAGGCTGTTCTTTTCAAGGCATTCGGCGACGTTGACGGATGGCCAGTCCCCCTTGCCAATTGCCGGAAATGCGGAAGCAATACCGGGCCAACCGATCCCGACAGACTAGTAGAGGCCGTTTGCGCAATTGCTCCCATGTACGGTGGAATCAATCTTGAGGATATTGCAGCGCCTGCGTGCTTTGAGGTCGAAGACCGCCTGGACGAAATTCTCGACATTCCGGTATTTCACGACGATCAGTGGGGAACCGCCGTAATCACACTCGCGGGGGTTTCAAACTATTGCCTCCTCTCTGAGCGCGAGATGTCAAAACTTAGGGTTGTAGTAAACGGCGCCGGCGCCGCGGGCATCAGGATAGCTGAAATGCTCAAGCAAGCCGGTGTTCAACACGTTGTCCTTTGCGATTCCAAGGGGGTTATCCGGGATGACCGAAACGATCTAACAGAAAAGAAGCGCCAGCATGCCGTCAGTACGTCCGCGGCAACACTTTCCGATGCAATGGTGGATTCACACGTCTTCATAGGAGTTTCCGTCGCAAACTGCGTCAGGCCCGCTGACATACTCAGCATGGCCACCTATCCCGCCATCTTTGCCATGGCCAACCCCGATCCCGAAATCCTTCCCAGCCTTGTAGCCGAAACCATGGCAGATAGACCGTACATTATTGCAACCGGGCGTTCCGACTACCCCAACCAGATCAACAACGTCCTTGGTTTCCCCTTTCTCTTCCGGGGCGCATTGGACGTCAAGGCCCGCTGCATAAACATGCCCATGAAGATCGCCGCTGCCGAGGCACTCGCCCAGGTCGCACGCGAGCCGGTGCCCGGCCACATACAGGATATGTTCTATCCGGACGAAAAGCTTGAGTTCGGGGTGAATTGCATCATACCTAAACCGTTCGACCGGCGTCTCTTCGTTGATGTCTCCTTCGCAGTTGCGACGGCAGCCGTAGAGTCCGGCGCCGCTCCTCCAACCGATCTCGAGCAGTACTGGCTTAAGCTCAACGAACGCAACGAGCTCCGCCGTGCCCCCTAGCCACTTGCCACTCGACACGAATAAGCAACCGCCGACCTGTCGGACGTAACCTCACCATAGGCGCCTCTTGACACGCGGACGCGTGTCTGGTAAGCAAGTCACCTTCTTCGCAGGAATTAAGCATATAAATGGTCCGACCGGTATCCAAGAGGCACCTGAATGAGTCAGCAGCATAGAGTCAAAAGAAAACGAAAGCGCAGAATCGCAAGTGTCCGCCGCAAGAAGGAACGGGCGAAGGCTGCGCTGAGGAAGAATCGGTAACGCCGACAGCTTGCGCAAACGAGCGCGGCGCGATGGCCGAATGGCTGGGCAGACTTCTGCAAAGTCGAACTTCCCGCGGTCGGAACCTGTTCCCTTCCCACTCTTTACGTTGATATTGAACGGCTTCCAACTTTCGTCGTTCTGCCGTATTTTGCCAAGAAATGCCAACTTTCGCCTCCCAATGCGTCAAAACAGTGGGAACAAAATCAGAGCGTCGGTTTTGAAAGAGAAATTGTGATCGATTTTAGACAAGTCAGTAAGAGCTTCGGCACGCACGAAGTCTTGAGAGACGCAAGCTTTCGCGCGAGTGACGGCGAGCGGGTTGGAATCGTGGGGCCCAACGGCGCCGGCAAGAGCACGGTATTCTCACTCATCCGTGGAGAACTCACGCCAGACGCAGGCAGCATTGAGCTGCCAAGCCATGCACGGATCGGCCATCTGCGACAGGAGTTCAACCCGCACGAGGTCACAGAGGATCTGCTCGAGTATGCCGAAAGCGGGCGGGAAGATCTGCATGAGATCATGGCGGAAATACATCGATTACATGATGAAGATCAGAACCACTCGGGGCAGGTCAGGATAGGCGAGCTGCAGACTCGTTTCGAGGCAAGTGGTGGGTATGACGTGCGGGCACGTGCGGAAGCAGCTCTGTCCGGGCTTGGTTTTACGGAAGAAGACTTCAAACGTCCGTTTGCTTCATTCAGTGGCGGCTGGCAGATGCGCGCAGAACTGGCGCGCGTCCTGGTAACTCAGCCCGATGTCCTCCTGCTTGATGAACCTACCAACTATCTGGACATACCGGCGATTGTGTGGCTGCGCAAGTACCTGAAGGGCTTCAACGGAACGATGCTGTTGATCTCTCACGACCGGTATCTGCTGAATTCGCTTACGCAGGTGACTGTGGAGATTGCGAATTATCAGGCAACAAGATATTCAGGCAACTACGATTTCTATGCGACAGAACGTGTGCGACGCTATGAGCAGCGACTTGCGGCCAGCAAGAATCAGGATCGACGCAAGAAGGAGATCAAACAATTCATCGAGAGGTTCCGGTCAAAGAACACCAAAGCCGCCCAGGTCCAGAGCCGGATTAAGATGCTTGAGAAGATGGAAGACATTAAGCTTCCTCAGAACGTTGTCAGTCCCGGCAAGATGCGGCTGAAGGAGCCTATGCGTTCAGGGCAGGAGGTCGTCAGGCTGGAGGACGTTGGGTTCTCGTACGACAACGAGCGTTGGGTGCTGCGCGGCGTTGATTTGCGTATCGACCGCGGACAGAAGGTAGCGCTGGTTGGTCTGAACGGTATGGGGAAGACAACCCTTCTGCGCATACTCACGGACCACCTGACGCCGCAGGAAGGCAAGCGCGTGCTTGGTCACAAGGTTACCATTGGCTACCAGTCACAGGAATTCGCCGAAACCATGAACCCGGATATGACACTCTTCGAGACAGTGCGGTCATCCGGACCGGGCTCTTCGATGCAGGACATTCGTACGCTCTTAGGAGGATTCGGGTTCTCTGGGGACACTGTGGAAAAACGTGTCAGCATGCTGAGTGGCGGCGAGAAGGTGCGCCTGGCATTTGCGCGTTTACTGATAGCCCCACCCAACTTCTTGATTCTCGACGAGCCCACGACGCATCTGGATATTGCCGCGCGCGAGGCGCTCGAGATCGCATTGCGGGACTTCAAGGGCACCATATGCGTTGTCAGCCATGACATCGATTTCGTGCGTCATGTAGCGGATGCCATAATCGAGATGCGTCCACCGGGCATACAGAGATACTATGGCAACTACGATTACTATCGAGAGAAGGTCGATGCCACGGCCCCGGAGCAGGCTGAGACCGGCGCAACGAAGAAGCCCTCCGGTGTCGATCGGAAGGCGCTCCGGCGTGAGCGTGCAGAGGCTGTTCAGGCCATCTCGAAGCAGAAGCGAACACTCAAGGCCCGGGTTACAAAATACGAGATGCGGATTGATGAGCTGGAGAATGCACAGGCTGCGCTAACGGAGCGGTTGCAGAAGGGCGATTGCAACATTGACCATGAGGCAACTAACCGTCGCCTGAGCGAAATTCATCGAGAGCTCGGCGAAGCCACCGAATTATGGGAACAGGCCGCCGGCGAACTGGAACAGGTTGCTAATTCTGCGGCGCAGTGAATAACGGATGCGCGTAAGCGCCACTCCTACTTGTGCAACGGTCCTCATTAACCACTGGGACCGCGCTCCAATCCAAAGTATTCCCGGACTAGACCTTGACGTCCTACCTTCCGTTTTCGTATGTTCAGCACCGCTTTGCAGCATATGGGTCAGCCCGATTCCCGGCCCACAAATACGCATATCTCTCAGGAAAAAGGCGCGATGGCCGAGTGGTTAGGCAGAGGTCTGCAAAACCTCGTACACCGGTTCAATTCCGGTTCGCGCCTCCACCCTTCGCTCCTCGCTGCGCTCGGAGCTTCGGGTGGCAAGGCACCCCATAAGAGCAGCGAGGTGTGAAGGTTGTCGCGCGAAGCTTCACGCGAAGGCGGACAAACTGCGCTCGGAGCTTCGGGTGGCAAGGCAGTACGCAGTACGAAACATGAACGATGGACCTCTATAAACAAATGACCGAACTGACCGCCGCATTTGACGCGGCAGGCATTCAATACGCCCTTTGCGGCGGACTCGCCATGGCGGTGCATCAACTCCCGCGTGCCACCATCGATATTGATGTGATGATTCAGCCGTCTTCGCTCGATGCCGCGCAGCACGCCGCGAAACGTCTGGGCTATGATGTGGACGCAGGCCTGATGACGTTCGCAGGCGGCCGCATTCAGATCCATCGCCTGACCATGATAGACACGGAATTCGGCGATGTCCTGCCGCTGGATCTGCTTCTGGTCACACCGGAACTGACAGAGCCCTGGCACTCCCGGATGAAGGTGGAGTGGGAAGCCGGAAACCTGTGGGTGGTCTCTCGGGAGGGACTCATCCAGTTGAAGCGTCTTCGGGGCAGCGGGCTGGACCAGGATGATATCAAACGACTCGAGGAGACCCAATGATGGGCACTGACATGTCAAGTCGCGCGGTAACTGCTCGTCTCCGCCGAACATCGCAACTGCGAGACCTGTGTCTGCGCCTCGGAAAGGCACGGCGGCCGACTGAACACAAGTCCAATGTCGAGAATGCGTCCCAGAAAGACGGAAACGCGGGGAGCCAGATACGGAAGATTGCGGAGGCAAGGGAAGAATACTCCCAGCCACACGACTCTCAGCCGTAAGAGAAACCACGCTTTGATGAGTGCCGGATGGGTTATGATACCCCATTGATGGCACGACAACTCAGAAGCATGCTGCGGTCTCTTCACGCGCCAGATCTATCGCCCGGCGTACCTTGCCAAGATCTCCATGTACGGTGTAGACGTCCCTGACGATGAATTCCAACGGTACGCCGCGCGTGGCAAGCAGTGTCTCCCTGATATCCGATCTCCAGGCGTCCTCATCCAACTTCACGTCTACTCCAAGGAAACGGGGATCAGGCTTCCGCGAAAACACGATTCCCCTGCCCTTCAATGCTTCGCCCATGAAGCCCTGATCGCACCATCTGGAAATTGATACCTTGTTGAGATGAGGCAGCCTCTGAATGTCATCCCAGAAAGGATGGACCGGTTCGCAGCATCCGTAATAGAGCAGACCTACCGGCTCACACACATCGCTGTAGTACGTAAAACAGAATTCGTGGAACATCTCAGGCGCAATACCCACCGTCTCCTGACTGTTGGCACTGCCCCACATATCGCAAAGGCGAGCCGGGCCATCCGTGTACCCGGCAGCCGGAAGCTGCGTAGTAAAGTTGTAGCTGGACCCGAAACTGTCCTCGTTCCCGTTATTGGACAGAAGAAGCCCTTCCTGTTCAGCCCATTTCATGACCCGCAAGGCATTATCCCGCAGGAATGCCATGAGCCGATGCACCTCCTCCGGAGAGTCATACATGGCCATAAAGAATGACTCCATCCCCATCAGGTGGATGACCCGGTGGGTAAGCATCATATTCCCGTATACGCTCGTACGTATCTTTACCGGGAGGAGGTCGCCTAATAGATCTTCGAGAAAGCTCTTCCATTCCAGCGTTCCATCACGATCAACACTGCATGCCGCGGGTTTCAGAAGGTCCAGATCGCGTTTCAAATCCTTGATCGGATGGATCGTCTCATAGCCCATCTCATAGCCCTGGGCGTCTTTCACCCACCGGTTTTCGATCTTTACGCCAAACTCGTCGATACCAACAAACCAGCCGATATCAAAAGTA
>SPBP01000460.1 GCA_004525935.1 Lentisphaerales bacterium
CTATGATACAGTCATCACTCGAAGCGACGCGTTGAAGGTCTTCGAGAATGTGTCTACTTCTTCGTAGCGTTCTTCATGGCGCGATTGACTGACTTCCCGCCGACTGAAACGTTGGCGACCGATCTGCCGTAGACGTCGCGTGCCTTCGTGTCGACGGTGACGGTCTTGTTCTGAATCAACTTCTTCAATGCATTGGTGGCCTTGACGGCTCCGCGTTCGCCCTTCTCCGGCGCGTCGACGCCGGCCAAGCGGATCGGATTTTTGCGCGAGTCTGTGGTGAATGTGTCGCCGTCGATTATGCGTTTCACTGTTTCTTTGCGTGGCATGGTCTGCCTCCTAATCTCTTGGTCTGCTAATTCTCTTTGCTTTTCTCCCGGAGCGCCTTTCGCTTCTTTGCTGTCAGCTTCTTGATTGAGGGCTCGGGCGGGAGATCCTCGGGGAGTGTGCCACCGAGTTCGGCGATGGTCCTTCTGACCTTCGCGACGACGCGATTGTGCGTTTCCTCTGCGCGTCTCTGCCCGCGGACGTCGTCCTTCTTGAGAGCCTGTTCGGTTTGCGTGATCCGGAACTCGTTGGCGGCGAGCTCTGCCCGGCCGGAGTGATCGAGCAGGTCGTCTTTTGTTGCCAGGCGCTTGTGTTGTTTGACGGCGCTGAGGCCCATGCCATACAGGCCGCGATAGCCGGCGTCGTGGAAGAGACCGTACGCATGCACGCCTGCGGCCTTCGCCGCGCCGGTGAGGTGCTTGTTTGCGTCCTTCACGCGGGCACGGAGTTGGAGGCGCTTTCCCTGCTCCGTAAGAGCGTCGGTCTGCTCCTGGCGGCGGGTCTGAACGGCAAAGTAGGTCTGGGCTTCGGCGATGTGCGGCTTCGAAGGATCGCCGTTCATGGCAATAAGGTAGCAGGCATAGATGGACAGAAAATAGTCCTTGGCTGTACGCTGCGCGTCACTTCCGATGGTGACCATTTTGGTGGTTTCAACAAAATGGTTGCTTATTTGTGCGCCGGAGTTTGCGCATGCTGTCATGGCCTTCGCTATGACAGCTTCGAAGTTTCGCCATTCCTCATACTGTAAACAGACCTGCAAATCGCGGGCGCGGAAGTAGTCCACGCCATTCTTTGCGGTCTGTCGGGCGGTGTCCAATGCCAGTGCAGTCTCCGTGTTTTCCATTGTCTTTCCTCGTGTTTAGCGCGTATCCACAGCTATTCGCCTTCGATTGACAGACCTTATAGCACTGGTATGGCGCAATGTCAATTGTGTTATTGTGCCATCTTTTCTTCTTGACGCTGTGTCTTTGTGCCATGTATCGTGTCTGGCAACTGAAGGGGGTGTCCCATTATGAGAGCACAGAAGAAAATAGAGAAGCTGATGGAGGACAAGCAGCGGCACATACTTGACCTGGAAAGGCAGTTGGGAGAGGCACGGGCGTATCTTGAGGGATTGACTGAGTCGTTGAAGCTCATATCGAGACATGGCGGTGAGGCATCCGGCGGCGGCGGGGGTGGTGATGACCTGCGGGCAGGCAGCGGCGTGTTCAAGGCGCGCGAGGCCCTTAGAAAGGCGGGAAAGCCACTCCATGTGACGGATTTGCTTGCCGCGATTGGTAGGGAAGCCACGAAGAAGAACAAGATCTCCCTGGGCGGATCGCTGTCGAACTACGTCCGGAGTGGGACGATCTTTACCCGGCCGGCGCCGAATACATTCGGGCTGATAGAGTTCGGTGACCAGGGCGTGGAAAGTGACGAGCCGCCTGAAGGATTTGGGGAAGATGCGTCGGTGTAGTGAATGTGGCACAAAATGACACAGTGTGGTGCAGGCAATAAGTGATGTGGAAGTGTGCATGACTGAGGTGTGACCTGCCGGAGGGTACGATTGTGGCCGTTGACAATAGGTTGTGTTTCTCGTCTATCGAGGAGTTGAAGCATTTCCATCCGGTTTCGATGGCAGGTTTTCTGCGGCGGCACGGGGATTATGTTGCGCGCATGGGCGTGACGGTGCCGGAAGCGGCGACGGACGAGAACATGGGGTTACATCGGGGTCGGACCACGACAAGTCATTGACAGGCAAAAGGATAATAGAGATTCGGGCCACGGAAGGCGGGGTTAGAGTCGATTTTCGAGCCCTAGAATCGAACGTAAGGCCTGATTGCAGGGGGCAAATCGGCACTAAGTGCTTGGACTGCAGCCTAGTTGCCGTGGTCCGACCCCGATGGCAC
>SPBP01000152.1 GCA_004525935.1 Lentisphaerales bacterium
GCTGTTTCCACAGGATGACGTCAGCCTCAAGGGTCAGGCGGAATTCTGTCGATTCTGTAGGACGCTCTTCAGAATATCTGAGGGGCTGTAGCCTGTAGCCGGTCAGTGTCACTTCCAGTCGGACATCCGCCTCATCGCTGTCCGTTATCTTCAACGTGCCGTCCCTCTGGAGTTCGCGGATCACCGCAGTGGTTGTCGCGGCCTCAAGCTCGGGTTCGCCGCTCCGGTTTGCGAACGCGGGAACATAGACTGTCCGAATGTCGGGAGGTAGCGTGCTGCCGATGCGATATCCCAGGCAGCCGGATGCCAGAATGCATGCCGTCATGCATAGAACTACGATAAGACCGAGTGCGGCGCGCCGCGCGGTCGTAGAGGCAGGATCGACAAAACTGCGTTTATGAGGATTCAATCTTGTACGCCCAGTTCGGCTTTCAGCTCTCTTATCCTCTGCGCTGCCGTCTCGGCGTTCTCCGAAGCTTTGAACTTGTTAAGGAAGTCGGTATAGGCAATCAGGGCGGCCGTGGGCCGTTTGGCCTTCAAGTCGTAGAACACGGCACGCTGATAGTACTGATCCGCAAGCCGGCTGGTCAGTTCCGTAACGTATTTTTGCGCGTCGGCTGCGGATTCATGGTCAGGATAGTCTCTAAGGAAGAGATTAAGCTGCGACCTTGCACGCTGCGCACTTTTTTCGTCGTGTCTGCTTGCCTTTGCGAGATGGTAGAGACACGTTCCCATCCGGAAGGACGCAGAAGCTGCGAAGTCGCTGCGCGGATATTCCTGCTGAACAATGTCGTATGCCGATATTGCCAGTTCGTAGTCTCCTTTGTTCTCGTGAATCCAGCCGACGGAGAACTGTGCCTCTGGTGCCCTTTCCCATCTGGGACCTGATGCAACAATCTGTTCTAAGAGGGGCAGGGCAGCTTCTCTCGGCGTTGACTCTCCGAACCAGCCCAGGACGCCGACCTCTTCATTCATGATCTGGTTGGCAATCCGGAATTGTCGGTCAAGAATATCGCTGTACGTGAAGCTGGATGCGTAATTCTCTATCAGATACCTGTACTCGGCAAATGCGGCCTGGTACTTGCCCCTCTTCTCGAGAAGAGCTGCGAGTTCGCGCTGTGCCATCGGGGCTTCAGGTGACTCGTGCCACGTATGTACCAGGGCCGAATACTGTTTGCTTGCGCTCCTGAGTCGATTCGCGTCACGCAGGGAGTCGGCGTAGGCAATCTGCTCAGCCGATGTGCTCTTGGCCGGCCGGTAGAATACGCTGGATGTCTTGCGTTCCAGTCGCCTGGCTACCGGTTCGGGGGCATCGAAGGACGGCTCGGCGCCGAACGCAGAGGCTACGCTCAACAGAACGCATGCCGCCAAGAAGGTGATTAGTATGGATAAGCGCATAGAAATTGCCCAGCAACAAAGGGAGCCGCAGTCTTGTCTGCCCAACCCACTTACACTGCGAAAGACTAGCTCCACGCATGCGGCGCGGTCAAGAAAAAGGTTCATCCTGCTTGATCTGATCGCCATGGTGGCCTATCGTGTGAGGGTTCCATCCTTCGCTGTATCAGAGGAGCGGATGGACAATGGAACACACCTTCCCGGGGAGCAGAAATACATGAAGAAGGTACTCATTCCAACCAAGCTTGAGGGAATTGCCCGCGAGACGCTTGAGGCCAGGGGTACGTATCAGGTTGTGCAGGATGAATCTGCATCCATCGCGGATCTGGCGGCGAAACATCAGGATGCCTACGCGCTGATAGTGCGCAGCGAGAACGTGACGGCATCGATCATTGACGCATTGCCGGACCTTAAGGTTATTATACGGGCAGGATCGGGATATAATACGATCGACACTAAATATGCCCGTGGCCGGCACGTGGATGTGATGAATACACCCGGTGCCAACGCCAATGCCGTTGCAGAAGAGGTCGTCGCGCTTATGCTCGCCGACGCGCGCCACATAGTACCCGCCGACGCTTCAGCGCGAGCGGGCAAGTGGGAGAAGAAGAAGTTCATGGGTCGGGAAATAGCCGGTAAAACGGTTGGAATCGTAGGATTGGGAAATATCGGACAACTCGTTGCCAGAAGGCTGTCCGGCTTCGAATGCACATTGCTGGGATATGACCCCGTTATTGCGAACGAGCGGGCGGAGGAAGTTGGCGTCACCTTGACCGATCTGCCTACACTGTTCTCTTCTTCGGATTACGTAACGCTCCACATTCCCGAGAACAAGGATACTAAGGGAATAGTCGGGGAGAATTACCTAGCGCTGATGAAGCAGGGGGCGACGTTGATCAACTGTGCCCGTGCGGGTATTATCGATGAAGATGCGTTGCGGACGGCGAAGACCGTGAAGGGGCTTCGTTTTCTGAATGACGTCTATGCCAAGGATGCCGAAGGGGCCAAGAGCACGGCGGATGTGGCCGACATCATGCTTCCCCACCTGGGTGCGAGCACGATCGAGGCGAACTCGAATGCTGCAAGGCGCGCGGCCGAGCAGCTGATCGGGCTTGATGAGAAGGGCATCACGAGTTTTGTGGTAAATAGGGATATTCCCGAAGGTCTGGACGAGGCCTACTGCGATCTTGCCAACACGCTTGGCAGGTTGTGTCGCTGCATAGTCGGCCGGGACGCGAAGCTCAAGAGTATTGAGACCAGCATATACGGAGCTCTTGAACCGTTTGGCGAGTGGCTGCTTGTGCCTACAGTTGCCGGCATCTGGCCGACATACGATCGTTCACTTGATTACAGATCGGCAATGGAATACCTGTCTGAACGCGGGATAGACTATGTAAACCGCAAGCCGGATCCTGCCAAGGGCTTTCAGAGCTCCATCACGGTGGAACTGGGTGCCGTGGTCGATAGCGGCGCATTGCGGAAAGCCGGTGTGCGCGGGACTGTGGCAGAAAGCCGACTTATGATCTCAAGAATCGATGGCTTCGATAAGCTGTACTTCGAGCCCAAGGGACATAATGTATTCTTCCGGTATCACGACCGGCCTGGAGTGATAGGGGCCGTTGGTTTGTCCATGGCGAAAGCGGGCATCAATATCGTCGACATGCATAACCGGCAGGACCCGAAGACCAACCAGGCGCTGGCAATAATGCGGACGAGCGAGGTCGTGCCGGAAGACGTGATGAATACCGTTGCCGGTGAAATTGAGGCCATATCGGCCTTCGCCCTCGAGTTCTAGACTGCCCCGCTTGGCCCATCCCTCTGTAGACGTTCCGGCCCCACAACTTTCTCCTGAAGGCTGACAGATGCCGGGTTGAATGAGCCAAGGCTGCGTGGTATTCTGAAGGAAAGACGCATTTAGGCGATTGTTCATGCAATATGCGGGGTGGTTGGGCCGTTCAATGTACTGAGAGAGGCCGGCAGAAAAAAGGGATTGCTGATATGGACCAGAGCGATGGCCAACTGCTTGCCCTCTACCGGAGAGGCGACGCTGAAGCGCTGGATGTGCTCGTGCGGCGCTATAAGAAGCAGCTGTTTGCCTTCATCATTAACATGATGGCGGGAGGTAACGATGCCGACGAAATCTTTCAGGAAGTGTGGTTCAAGGCCATTCGCAAGATCAGCCAGTATCGCGAGAAGAACTTCCTTGCATGGCTGATTCGAATAGCACGAAACACGATAATCGACAGGTGGAGGGCAGGAAGGAAATTCGTAACACAAAGCGAGAAGGCGGATGATGGTCTGACGCTCGCTGAGCGGGTGGCTGACGGATCGCCGGGTCCAGAACAGCGGGTGTCGGCACGGGACCTTGGACGTCGAATAGCAGGTGCGATTATGCTGCTGCCGATCGAGCAGAGGGAGGTTGTTACGATGCGCGTATATTCGGAACTCCAGTTCAAGGAGATAGCAAGGATACAGGGAGTATCCATTAATACTGCGCTGGCCAGAATGCAGTATGGTCTTGCGAAGCTGAGGGAATCGCTCCAGGATGAATACACAACACTCGAGGTGCGATGATGAACTGTAAAACGGGCCGTAATCATGTGCTGCTTGCTAACTCTGGGGAGCTCTCTGCCGGGCAGGCGTCCGCGCTCGAGAGGCATCTGGACAGGTGTGAAAACTGCAGTGGATACGCGCGGCAGGTTCAGCAGATGTTGAGCGATATGACTCGTCTGAATCCAGCGGCCGAACCGGCAGACGCGGTGCTGGCCAATATCCGCAGGGCTGCTGCAAAAGAAGACAACAATGAACGGATCCGGTTCTTCACGCCGGTCCGGCAATTCGTTGCGTACGCTGCGGCATTGATCCTGCTGCTTACAGGGATCCACGCTCTCCGCCCTTCTGCGGGCAATGGCCACGCCGAGCAACTCAGGATAGCGCAGATAGGCAACCTGGTGGAAATTCTCTCAGATGAGGAACCTGCGGAGTTCACGGAAGACAGTGGTCGCGAAGCTGTCGGACTCGATACGCTGGCGGAACGGCTACTGCGGTTCCAAGGCCTTGATGTGGACGAAAAGGCTTACGAGGATCTCATGTTTGCGGAGGATACGCATTCCAGAGATCTTCAATCCCGTAGTATGCCCGCTTCTCCTCCAGTAGCACGTGTATGACCACATCAATGTAGTCCATAATCAGCCACCCCGACTCCACGTCACCGACCCGCCTGTGGCATAATATGCCGTCCGGCTTCAGGTCATGCTGCACTGCCTCAAGCATTGCCTTGAGATGCGGCTTGCTGAGTCCGGAGACAACGACGAGATAATCAGTAAAACCCGACCTGCTACCCACATCGACAATGACCGGCCGCAGGCCGTTCTTTTCTTCAAGTGTCTTGACGGCGCGCTGCGCAAGTGCCAGTGAGGCAGGAATCTGTTCTGCCGGCGTCAAGGCTTTCTTCTTCGGAGTAACCGCCTTCTTTTTCGCTGGCGCAGTAGCCTTCTTCTTCGCTGGAGCAGTAGCCTTCTTCTTCAGTGGTGCGGTAGTCTTCTTCTTTGCCGGTGCTGATGTGCGCGGCGTTTTCGATGCATGCTGCTGTTTCTTCAATGCTCACGTCCTTTCGATGTCGAGTAGAGCCCGTGTTCGCAGATGTACATTTCAACTGCAGGCGGGACAAGGTAACGCATGGATAGTGCTTCAGCAACACGGTAGCGAATGTCGGAAGAGGATACATCGACCAGATGACAACTCATAGCGTTGGCGAGCAGCTTCTCTTTCCAGCGAGAGGCGAGCTCGAGTTTGGCCTTGTCCAGCGATTGGAACAGATGGCCGGGCCGCTCAAAGACCTTGAATTCGCACAGCCGGAAGAGTTCAGATACATTCTTCCACAGATGCAGCTCCGGCAGGGTATCCGAGCCTATGATGAAGTCAAGCTCCGCACGCGGATAGAGGTCTGCCAGTTCCCTGGCCGTATCCGCTGCATATGACACGCCACCGCGCCGAACTTCGAGGTCACAGAGTTCGAAGCGGAGATCTCCTTCAATAGCCGCCTCGATCATGGCGACGCGGTGACGCGTGGTCGCAAGGTCTGGACAGTTCTTGTGTGGGGGAGTTGCGCAGGGGACGAACAGGAGCTTTGCCAGGTCGAGCCGCTCGACTGCGTCCTGTGCCAGGATCATGTGTCCCATGTGCACAGGATTGAATGTGCCGCCGAGGATGCCTATCCGTTCTTTTGTTTTCATTGATGCTTTCTGGTAACAGCCCGGCGTCGCCATCCGGCTATGCCGCGGCATACTTCGCTCTCACTTCGTTCGAGCGAAGTATGGCCTGCCAAGGCGCAGTACGAAGCGATCATAACAGCCCGGCTTCGCCATACGGCTTCGCTGCGGCAGGCTTCGTTCTTCGCTTCGCTTCGAACGAAGTCTGGTACCCCGGGCGCGATTCGAACGCGCGACCTACGGATTAGGAATCCGTTGCTCTGTCCTACTGAGCTACCGGGGTATATACGCGGTCACGATACGAAACAGGTCCAACTGGTGGCAAGCCTATTCACGACCGCGGCCGCCCAGACACTGCCATGCACCCGCCGATAAACGCAGATAGTGTGTTTATAGGGCGCTTCCGGGTTTGTGGGGGGATTTGTCATTGGCCATATGCACATACACGCTCTGGCAGGCCGATGAAGTCGGGCGATTAAGCGTAACCAAC
>SPBP01000382.1 GCA_004525935.1 Lentisphaerales bacterium
CCATCACCGAGTGCTTGGCCAGTTATGCGTCCAAACACGGGCCTGGATCTAGAGGCCACATGCAGACGGTGGTGCGAGTTTTCCTGCGCTTTGCCTATTACCGGGAGTATTTGCAGGCAGACCTGTCCGCCCTCTCTCCTGTTCCCCGATGCCCCCGTATGGGCAAAGTAGCTCGTGCGATTCCCCCCGAATGCATCGATATGCTTGTTTCTCACATCACCGGGGAGACCCCTGCTGACTTGCGGGATCGTGCCATACTCGCAGTACTGAGCACCTATGGGGTGCGTGGCGTCCAGCTCCGTCGACTGCGCCTGGATGATCTGGACTGGGAGCAAAACAGTATCCTCTTTCCGGCGGCGAAGGGGGGACGGCCGATCAAGCAACACTTGAGTGCCAAGGTGGGCAACCGTATTGCTGAGTATTTACTCAAAGGTCGACCGTCCTGTTCCCTTCCTGAAGTGTTTCTGCGCACAGGCGAGCCCGCCGAGCCACTCACGTACTCCGCCCAACTGTCTTCCATCTTGAGAAAGCGCATAAAGCAGGCCGAAATTGAACTGCCCCAAGGGGTATCCTACGGATCGCACGGGTTCCGGCATGCCTTTGCATCCCGGCTGTACGGACGAGTGCCGTTCAAGGATATCGTGGACATGCTCGGACATCGGGATCCATCCAGCACGCTGATTTATGGCAAGGTGGATGTGGTGGCACTGGCTAAATCCGCACTCCCGTGGCCGGGAGGTGTGACATGAGAAAGCTGCCGCACTTTGTGAGCCTGTTGGCCGAACGCATGGTCCAGTTCCTGAACTTCAAGCACATGCAGGGATACGACTACATTGACGGGCAGGAACAGCTTCAACGCTTTGATTCCTTCCTGTCCAGAACGCAATGTTCCGGCCCTGTGCTTCGGCGTGAGGACCTGGATGGTTACTGTGAAGATCTGCGTCAGATGCATCTCGGTACCCAAGCCAAGCTTCTCTCGACAGTACGCCAGTTCAGTCATTTTCTGCGTGCCCTGGAGCCTGAAAGCGTGGTGCTTGCGGTTCGTATTCTGCCACGGCGGCCACAGACCATCCGCTTTTACCCCCTCAGCGCCAAACAGGTTGGCGAACTGATGGCGACGACTCCCATCCTTCGGCCTGGCTCGGGAATCAGGCCTGCATGCCTGCGCTTTCTGATCGGCCTGCTCTACAGCACAGGGCTGCGCATTGGGGAGGCTCTGGCACTGAACCTTGGCGATGTAGATCAGAGACATGCCTCGCTGTTCGTGCGCGATGGCAAGAGGCACAAAGAACGCCTTGTGCTCATGAGCACTTCCGCGCTTGAGGCCTTACAGAAGTGGCTATGCTTTCGTCGTGACTATGCCTGTAACGAAGCCAACGCCCCCCTCCTGGTTACCGGATGGAATCAGCGATTGAAGGACTGGCAAGCCGCACGAGCCTTTGCACGCCTCTGCACTCATTGCCATATCACAGGTTCTCCTGCGCCACGCCTCCACGACTTGAGGCATAATTACGCCTGCCGGTGCCTGGCTCTGTGGCGCGAAGCTAACGAGGATGTCGATGCCCTTCTTCCTGTTCTGGCTAATGCCATGGGGCACGTCGATTTCCACGCCACACAACTCTACATGCATATCGATGCCGTCGCCCTGCAACAGGCGTCGGCCAAGTTCCACAATCATGTCTACGATGTCCTGGAGATCTCAAAATGACGATTACTTTCAGCTATCTGGTTACCACCTTCTTCACTTCGCATCTGAGCGCCGAACTCGGGCTCTCGGACAACAGCATTGCCAGTTACAGCGACTGCATGAAACTGCTAATTGACTACGTCTGCAAGCGCTTCACGATACAACCCGAAACGATCGACCTGAGCACAATCACCTCTGAACTCGTGCTCGATTTCCTCCACTCACTCGAAACGAAACGAGGCAATGCTCCAGCCACTCGCAATCAGCGCCTGGCGGCCATCAAAACATTCTTTCATTTCATTGCCAGGCACGTCCCCGAATTAATGCAAACCAACGAGCGCATTCAGGCTATCAAGCTGAAGCGAACCGAGCATCTACCTCCGCCCAGTCTCACCGCGGAAGAAGTGGATGCGATCCTGACTACGCCGGATCAGCAGACGCTGATCGGCGCGCGTGACGCAGCATTGCTGCAACTGCTCTACAACACCGGAGCCCGAGTTCAGGAACTGGCAGACATTAGCATGTCAGACCTGCATGTGGGTTCCGCCCCCAGTGTGACCGTAACAGGAAAGGGGCGGAAAACTCGCGCCATCCCCCTGTGGCAGGAAACCGTCGACGCCATCTCCCGGTACGTGGATTTCAGGAAACAGGAGGGCATAGAATCCGAACACCTTTTCATCAATGCCAAAGGAGACCCACTCACACGGTTCGGCATCGGCCGCCGGGTTGTATTGCACGCCACGACTGCCGCAAACCACTGTCCATCGCTGCAAGGGCGCAGCATCACTCCGCACACTTTCCGCCATACCACGGCCTTGCACCTCATCGAGGCGAACAACGATATTGGTGTCGTCAAAGACTGGCTCGGTCATGAGGACATCAAAACCGCATCCCAATACTTGGAGGTCAGCATCGAGCGAAAACGAAAGGCTATCGAAAAACTCCCGCCTCCTGACGGTGGTCTACCTCCCGAATCCCCTCAATGGAGGCAACCCGCCATCTTGAAGTTCCTCAACCGGTGTTCTCGCCAGGCGCGTTATGTTGCGTAATCGGCCGCCGTGCTGGACTTTCAGGCCGGAAAACCAATAGAATTACCACCTTCGCAACATAACGTCCGTGGCAACATAAGACG
>SPBP01000493.1 GCA_004525935.1 Lentisphaerales bacterium
GAAGGACAAGCAGCGACAAAGGAAACTCGGTGGGGCGTCAGCCCATTCCCATTTTGCGAAACAGGGGGTTCTTCAACGGGCTCATAAGTATTCGCACGACCCGAGAGAACGCAGCGAGCGCGCAGGATCGTCTTGCCATTCTCCACGCGCACTTGTCCGCCTCTGGAGGAAAATCCGCAATGCAAACTGCTTGTGCGCCAACCACCACCAGACCCGAAGGCAAACAGCTTAGCTGCCGAACGCTCAACATTGCGCTGCGGCGGCAACCCGTGCTATGGTCTGATCCGACAAATGAGTCACACTGTGCAGGCCAGTTCCGATCATCACTGGTGCAAGCGTACGGCCAGTTCTCCGATGATGCGGCCCATCCGATGACATTGGGCTGCAGAACGTTCATCCGGTGCATTGATGGCAACCGGACCGTAGTGATCGCCCTTAACGTTGCCGGGCACGATCATCCCGTGAATCAGCAGTGCCTTCAGCATATCCATAATAGTCGTCTCGTTCCCCCCTCCGAGATTGGCGGCAGATGAAAATGCGCCACCGACCTTGCCGACAAGTTTGCCGTGCAGTTTGACGCTGTCGTCAAGCAGTCGCTTGATTTCCGCACTCATGCTCCCGTAATAGGTTGGTGAACCCAGGACTATCCCGTCGGCCGACTTCAGATCGTCGAGCGAGGTGTCCGCGACCGCTTTCACCTCGACGGATGCGCCGCCTTCTTTCACCCCTTCTGCGACGAGTTTTGCCATCTGCTCCGTGTTTCCGGAGCGTGAGTAGTAGACGATCAGTACCTTTGCCATGTTGAATCCTCCTCTTTCAGTGTTTCCGCCAGGGGCGGACGGTGTTCAGGGGAACTGCAAGAAATGCAACCGCCGACGTGTCGCGCCGTAGCCTGCGGCGAAGGCGGATGAACGCAGATTAACGCCGATATTGTTGATACCCACGAAGCGGCGCGGCGGGATAGACGGCAGCCTTGGGCGGTGGATATTCTCATCCTTCCTCCCTCAGCCTTCAGCCTTGTCAGTTGAATCTTCAATCAGTTCCTTCGCGCCCTTCTGTGATGAGTCTTTCGGTCCTGTAGTCCATCCTCCATCCTCTATCCTCTATCTACTCGAATTCGAGCGTGCCGAAGAAGGCAGGATTCTGAAACATGAAGAGTGTCGTGCCGCCACAGTTCATCTCGATGTTGAAGTAGCCGGTCGCAACATCAGGACTCGGGGTGAAGAAGAATTCTACGCAGCTGTCTTTCCACACTTCTCCCTGGTAGCCCGACGCTACGGCCCGAACATATCTGTCGATGACCCTGAAGATTACGAATACCAGATCTTCGCACCATGCGATCTTGAAGCTGGTGTCGGGAAAGTGGTCCGGTTTCGGGCCCATATGGTTACTGAGCACCTGCGGCCGGATGCCGGTCCATGGTGTCTTATGCCAGTTTGCGTCAATTGCCGGCGGCTCGTCGACGTGCATGACTTCCAGAGCGTTGACCATGGTCTGAATGCTACACCGCGCCGCCCCGCCTGGCAAAACCGAATGTGTGTATCTGCGCCATTCCAGTCTGACTGGCCCTGGCTTACTGACTGCGCAGTAAGTGGGTGTGGGCATGCCAGCAGTTTGCATTGCGTCTTTGGCCCTGCACCAGAGTCCGTCAGCCGACGGACACGGTGCGGGGCACGCCGGGGAACTACGCTGGCCTGAAGGAATAGGTCGTATGCTTCTTCCGCAGTATGCTTGGAAGTTGGATAGTGAGCAGGTTCACGGTTCTTCGTTCCTGGTTCGTGGTTGCTGGATGCCACGCGCGCCACTTTCCTGAAACCCGACACCTGAAACCTGATAGCCCCCACACCCATCCAGTTGCTTCAGTCCCTTTAGGCCAGAAGCCCTCCCGCCGCGCCGCTTCCTCTCACTTCGAAATCCGCAATGCAGACTGCTGGCAAGCCAACCACCAACATGCCGCAGGAGCAAACCAAGGCCAGCCGCTGACCACTGACCGGCGAACACTCGCCATTGCGCTGCGGCGCAGGCC
>SPBP01000229.1 GCA_004525935.1 Lentisphaerales bacterium
CGCCGCGATCCACAGGCACAGGGCTATCTGGGTGAAGAAGCGCAAGGGTTTGTAGTCCCGATAGGTCTTGAGAATAATGCCGGCCGTCCGAACGCCGTAGTGGAACAGGTTGCTTGCCACGCGCGACTTACCGTGTTCTCGGGTTCCCCTGACCTTGACGGCGATTTCCTTCATTTGCACGCGCGCATATGCGAGGGCCAGGAACGTTTCGTGTGTATAGGTGAATTCACCGAGAAGTACGAGGCGGAGGTATGCATTTCGAGAATATGCCCTGAACCCGCACGACACGTCATAGAACCGCTGCTTGACCAGCCGGCTCACCCACCGGGCCAAGAAATCGTTGCCCCATTTCTTTATGCCCGTCATTACCGGCACAAGGGCGGGATCGATAAAGCGGGAGGCCGTTACGAAATCCGCCTCACCGGCGACGATCGGAGCTGCGAGGGCAGGAATATCGGCCGGGTTGAACTGGCCGTCGGCGTCGATTGTCACGATGATATCAGCATCCAGTTGTTCCGCCTGCTCGATTCCGCTCCTGAATGCTGCGCCGACCCCGCGCGTCTGTTCATGGCGCACCACATGCGCGCCACAACTCGTCGCAATTTCAGATGTTCTGTCCGAAGAACCGTCATCAACAACAAGGACCTGGACAACGTCGATACCGGGAATGCTGCTTGGAATAGCCCGGATGACCGATTCGATCGTAGCCTCTTCGTTCAATGCAGGAATCTGTACAATCAGTTTCATGTGCTGGGGCCGCCGCGATACTGCAGGAACTGCCTTTCGAACTGCATTCTTTCGTGAGTGGCGATTGTGTCCAGAATAAGCCCTATGGCGAATGATACCAGAGAAAACACCATCAGACCGCTTGCAAGGATAGCGGAGGGCACCTTGAAAACGTAATTGAATCGGAGGTATTCGTATATCGGCCAGGCACCGGTCGCAAGCCCTGCAACAAAGAACGCAAAAGCCAGCCATCCAAAGAACGCCAGGGGCCTGTAGTGCCGAAAGATCCAGAAAATGGTTTTCAGGACCTTCCAGCCATCTCGGAACGTATGCAGCTTAGATTGGCTCCCGGCCGGCCGGCTCTCAAGCTTGACCGGCATCTCGCGTATTACAAACCTCTTGTCAAGTGCGTGCAATACCATTTCTGTTTCAAGCTCGAATCCTTCGCAGATAATCGGGTAGTTCTTTACGAATGCCCGGGAAAATGCCCGATACCCGCTCATGATGTCTTTCAGATCCGCGTCGAAGAGGAGGTTGATCAATCCACAGACGAGCCTGTTTCCGACGTGATGGAACCGGCGCGGATTCTTCTCCTGGAAGTTATCTCCTGCCAGCCTGTTACCGACCGCCATATCAGCTTCGCCCTCGGCAACGAGTGCAACCAGTTTATGTATATCTTTTGCCGGGTACGTAGAGTCGGCATCAACCAGGACGTAGATATCGGCGTCAATATGACGGAATGCCCAGCGGACCGCGTTGGCCTTGCCCTGTCTTGTTACCCTGAAGACACCGCCCATGCAGTTCAGTTCCGTGATGGTCTGCCTGGCTATTTCACCAGTATGATCGGAGGAGTTATTGTCGATAACATGAACGGCTGCGTTCGGGGCTTCTTTGTGAAAGTCGAGGATAACGTTCCGGATCGTCGCCTCCTCGTTGTAGGCGGGTATGATAATAGCAATGTTCATATGAGCCAATATTCTGCTGTTTCCCGGACCGTTTGGCAATAGCAGGGCACGGCTTTTTTGGCGCCGCAGGAAACCATCTCTGTCTATGCCAAGCTGGCTCCCGGGACGTGGCCCGGAAGCAGAAACCTCTATTCGTCACTGGCCACAAATTCGTAGAGGGCTGCTTTCGGAAAAGTCCTGAGCAGTCTTCCGTCTCCCTGCAGGCTGAGATCGGGCTGTTGTTTCGAGAGGTATGAGAGGGTGCTGTCTAAAGTCTCGATATCGGTTCTAAGCAGGACAATCACTCTTCGCGCATTTTGCGGTGTTGCATATATATGTGACGTATCCATTTCATTTTCCCCGAAGTAGTATTCAAGTATGCACAGGGTAGCCCGGTGTCCGTAGACCCGGTCGCCTTCGCGCAGGTTGTCTCGCAGGTATGCTGTTACTTCTTCGGCGTCAGGCAATGGCCATCGTTCTTCCCTGCAGTACGCGGCACGTTCCAGAACGACCTGCGCCTGGAGCCAGCCTGACCCACACAGCACAACGGCTCCCAGGAGCATGGCAGCATGCGGAAGAGGTCGCTTCACGACAGCCCGGGCGATACTCAACAGTCCCGCGGATGCCAGTCCCAGGTAGACCGGGAGAAAGAGCAACCACACGCGCGGGTAGGGCACCATCCACACTGCGAACACCATCGGCATGCACCAGAGGACCGCAGGAATGACCAGTGGCAATCCGCGATTCCGGATTTGCCGGAATGCAACCACCTGTGATGCTATAAAGCCGACTGCCAGAACCGCTTGCAGGGCAAGCGGAAGATCGCGGTTCCACTGATTCCATACCGCGGTGAACATACTGCCCAGGCCGGCAAGCAGGCCGATAAGTGTACCGGGTTTGATTTCATCGGGCTGACCTGCCATCGGGTTGGCGCCGCTCCCAACGAATGCAGGCAGATAGAGCATGCCGGTTATTATGACGGCGATGGCTGCCGATAACAGGAATCCACGCCACCAGTTTCCATCACTCTTGGTGCTGCGCAGGGCACGCCGGGACAGCAGCAGCCAGCCCATGACAGTCCCATACCCGTATAGCATCGTGGGTATTGTGAAAAGGCCGAGCGCAGAGAGCACTGCCAGAATGGCCCATCCGAAGAGGTTACTGTGCATAAGAAGGTAACGCGCGAGAAGCAGCATCAGAAGGAAGGTCGTGAACAGCATGCTGTAGCCTCTCGCATTGACTGAGAAGTCGATCAAGATGGATGACGAAGCGATCAGCCCCGCAGTCAAGAGGGCCGATTGGCGACCCCAGAAAGCCCTGGCCGTTGCATACGCAACGGGAACAAGGAGTATTCCGGCCAGAAGCGCCGGCAGGCAATGGCCCACGGCGCACTGCCCAGGAGTCGGGTTGACAAATGGACAAACAGCGTATGAAACAGATGGTTGTTCGCACCGGAATAGTGAGCCATGCAGAAGTAGATGGGTTTCGATGCGTAGCGCGTGAACGTATACGATTCATCACAGCTCATCGGCTGGAACAGGAATGCAATTCGCACAGCGATAGCCGACACAATGAGAAGCAGAAGAACACTGCGACTTGTCACGTCCTCGCGCCACAGGCCTGTGGCGAATTTCTTCACATCCCCGGCAAACTCTGCATATGCCTCAAGAATGTCGGCCACGCATCGCTCAAGGCGGGACAGAAACAGCATGCCGATGATTGCCGACACCAGCATTGCGATGCCGGCGACTCGGGCCCTCAAGATGACTCCGGCAAACACGTCGACGGTGAGCAGTGACGGATTCCGAACAAGACGAGCCATTCGATTCAACGCACCGTCAAACGACATTAAAGAGACTGCGACCAGTGCAAGACCCGCACAGGACGCGCCGGCCAGGCAGAGCAGAAGCAGGACTCTCGATCCGCGATGTGTTCTTCCGGCAGACATTGAGGCCAATATAGCCATAACCGGGAGCAGACGCAAAACAGAAAGGAAGCCTCACGCAGGAGATGTCGATAATTTGATTGGCAGGAATTCATCCTGATGTTTGAATGGGTGTCTTCAACTCGCGCAATAAACGACTATGGCCCGAAAATCGATTCTGGTGATTGTTCTCACGGCGCTCATGGCCGCGTTCGCATTCCTGTTATGCTATTCTTGCGGAATGCGCGGCTGTTTCCCTCTCGATCAGTCCATTGTTTTTGACGGCGGTTACCGTGTGCTCAGCGGGCAGATCCCCTACAAGGACTTCTTCATCCCTTTCGGTCCCGTTATCCTGTGGATGCAGGCGTTTTTCTTTCGCGTGTTCGGAGTCACCTATCGCGCATACGCGATTCATTCTGCCACACTTAATGCCCTTGCATCTATTTCCGTATTCTTCATCGTCAGGCGCGTTCTGTCCGGCCAGACACTGGTTGCCCTGCTTGCGGGGCTAATGACGGGTTGCTGGTTCGGCTCTCCTTTTGGCACGCCATGGATGGAACAAACGGCATTCTTCTTCGGGCTGTTGGCACTGGTTCCGCAGGTAGCCGGGCTAACGGGCGTGAAGACCACACGTTCTCGATCCATTCTGCTTGCGCTGTCAGGGGTTGCTGCAGCCCTGGCGTTTCTCAGCAAACAGAATGTCGGGCTCATGGTGTTCCCGCTTCTCGTGTTTCTGCCCGTCGCATACTGGTCAAAACGAGTTGTGTTGGACGGCATGTACGTGTTGCTCGGTGTGCTGATAACAACATGCCTGTTCCTTGCATGGATCAAGTTCCAGTCGGACGCGGACGCGTTTGTTCTTTTTTTCTGGAAGTTGCCGACCTCCATCGGTGTATCGCGCCTGTGGAGTCGGGGGGAGTTCTTCGAAGAGGCGTACAATCCGCTGAAGGCATGGGTTTGCGGTACCGGCCGATGGGATGGGCAGCGGATCTTGCCGCCACCGGTTCGCGTGGCGAACGTTGCCGCGTTCCTGATGGCGTGTGCCGCTGCTGTGACAGGCATGTTTCGCAAAGGTGGGCCTGGAAAAGCGAGGAGCCTGATGCTGGGAGCGATGATCCTGTATATGCTACAGATGCACTATCTATTCA
>SPBP01000039.1 GCA_004525935.1 Lentisphaerales bacterium
CCCCCAATGATGCCACCCGCGCTGCCACGGTGTATGTCCCGGCCGAGGCAATATTCACTGAGTAATTCATCCATTCGCCGGCCGTCGTCCAGCCCACAACATATCCATTACTCGCCGTGCCGTCGGCGGCAATATCAACACTCTCACTGGTCCTGTACGCACCCCCGGCATTCCCTCCCGTGGTGTCGGAATACGATATGCCGGATCCACCGATATCAAATTTCTCCACATTAACAAGCCCGGGCAGTGCCGGCGCTGTGCCGCCGTAGGCCAGCGTTCCGCCACCCGATAAGTTGAAACTGTCGAGTGCTCCAATATTGCCAGTGCCGCCAATGCTCACCATCTCAACACGCACCGTGTGAACACCGACCGGCAAAATTACACCCTCCTTTGTCACGTCGGTCCAGCTGCTCCATCCTCCGGTATTCGGAACCTGCATCGTCCCCGTTGCATCCGTTCCATCAACTCTCATGCGAAATGTTCCGCCCGATCCAAGGGACGCAACTCTCGTGCGAAGGGTATATACGCCGGAGGACACAATATTCACGGTGTATTCCATCCATTCCCCGGCTACGTTCCATCCGACGCACTGCCCATTGTTCGCCGCGCTGTCGCCCGCTATGTCAACGTCATCGCTTCTATACGCACCGCCATCGTTGCCGGGTGCGCTATCACTGTAACTCTGGCCACTGAAACCATAATCGTAATTTTCCATTTCTATCGAGCCAGGTATGTTCGGAGCAACACCGCCGTACGCACCGCGAATGCTGATATTGACCGACGACGAGCCAGCATCGCCGAACGCATTGGTGGCCCTGGCCACAAGGATATGATTGCCGGCTGGAGCGCCTGGCCAGGTAGTGACGAGATTTGAAGATGCTGAGCTGCCGATCAGGTTGGTGCCGCCCTCAAAGACCTGAAGCAATGTTACGCCATTTGAATGCGCAGCCGTTACGGAGATTGGAACGTTGTCGGGCACGGTAAAAGACGCTCCGTTCGCGGGTGTAGTGAAACTGACGTTTATGCCTCCTCGGGAAAGGCCGGGGATATCCATCGACTGCAGGGAGGCCGCACCATTGAGAGTCAGCGTATTGCCGTTTCCGGACTTGTCTGTGAGACCGTCGAAGTCCCAGTAGCCCGCGAGTCCGGATTCATTGCCTGTCAGGGTCTTGCTGTAGTTTGCGGCGATCTGCGCGGGTGTGCGTGCGACATTCCATATCCGCACTTCAGCTATCTGGCCTATGAACGCGTTGTTGTTGTAAGGCCAGTTGTTCCACCACCCACCGATGCCGAGGGGAGAGTCGTCGGCAAGAATCGCCGTATAGGGACTTGCAACGTAGTACAGCCCCGTCACTTCGGACCCGTTCACATAAAGCCTTGCGGTGCCCGTAGATTCCTTGATCGTGAAGGCAACATGCGTCCACGTGTTGAGCGGAGTCTGCGGCGAATCCTTCCCGATGGGCCCAACATAGGCCTGGTAGGCCGGACGGCCGTCGCGTTCGAGTTTCAGGCCGTAATTTGTTTTGCCCTGGTTCGGCGCACCGCCACCATCCTGAAAAATGAGCTTGTTGCATACGGTCAGACCATACTCTTCTCGCCCACCCCATTGTCGCCACGCGGTGGGACGGACCCACGCCTCTATGGTTATCTCGTTGTCAATGTTCAGACTCGGGGAAGCAGGAGCGGTCGCGATGTCCATCTGCCCGCCGGGACAGTTGATCACCTTGTTAACATCTGCCGACAGTGGAATGCTGAAACAAACGAGGACAAGCATAATGCCGGCTACTTTCTTAATCATGACAAACCCTTTCTCGAGATCTACAATAGTTGCACTTCGCAGTGCGCATCGATAGCCAACTTGCATGCAAACTCGCAATTACAGTGCACGCTTCCATGTTTGCCTATAGCCAGCAGAAAGCATACCATTTGCATAACTGTGGTGTCAATGGCCAGGACCGGCGTCAGGTGCGGAGGTCTGCGGTACCACAGAAAATGCGAAGTATGCTCCCGGCAACAACAGGAATCCGCGCTGAACAGATGGACGGGAATGACTGCCTGATGAAGATACTTGTAACACTGGTTTCCGGTATAGGTAATTCCATCCTGTTCGGACCCACACTCAAGGCATTGAGAGAAGGATTCCCCGATGCCCGCATTGATGCATTCGCTTACTTGCCACAGTTTGCAGCCCCATTCATCCACGGGGACCTCATCGACCGATTCTTCTACTATGAAGGGCTCGGCGCCATCTCTGCTCTGCGACGAGAAAAATACGACATATCGATATGCGCATTCCCTTCAAAACTAATCGTCTACAATGCATTTGCATTGATCGTGGGCGCAAGGAAAAGGGTCACTCATTCCTATGCGTCAGGCGGTTTTGCCACAATGAACTGGCTTCAGAACGTACGGGTTCCTGCCGACCAGACACTGCATGATGTAGACCAGAACCTGAACCTTCTAGAATCACTTGGCATCGCGAAACCAACTCATCCGGACTTGTTCTTCTTCGTGCCTGAAGAAAGTGACAGGGCAGCAGATGAGTTTCTGGTTGCGCGGTCACTTGTCGGCAAACACCTGGTCGGTGCGCATCCCGGGGCGGGGCCGTTATCCTGGAAACGCGCTCCGCTCGATGAATTCCTGAAGTGGATTCGATCGGTTCAAACGGATGACTCCGAGGTAATTGTGTTCGGCGGGCCCGAGGAGAAGCAATGTAAGGAAGAGCTGCGCGACGCTCTCGGCGAACGGGCACACATCTTTGAGGGTAGTCTGCACAATGCCGCTGCACTGATACGCAAGTGCAATGTGTTCGTCACGAACGATACGGGGCTCATGCACATTGCTTCGACATCCCGATCAACCAGAGTCGTCGCGCTGTTCAACGGCACCAACCCGATCAGGACGAGGCCCTACACGAAGAATTCGGAAACCGTGGTGCTGAAGGAAGATACGCTGAAATACCCGTTTGCGCGCATGGCCCCAAGGGGCGGGGGCAAATTCTCTATCGGTCGGCCACGGGGCTGAGCCTGATTCTATCGATCATGACCCCGAGATCGCGTGTGTCCGCAGATCCTGACAGCTCACCCGGCTTCCACGTGCCGACCAGGAGTTCAACACGATTGCTGGTGTCCGTTACGAGCTCTGCCGGAACAATCGCGACTATTGCCGAGAGGCCGTCAGTCCCGCCAACCGGCGTTTCGGTGGCAGTCAGCTCAATGCCATTGAACGACAACTTCGGGTTTACCGGCGCCGCATTCTCAGGCCGGTACTTCTGCCAATGTGTCACAGTTAGCTGAAGATCCCTGCTGCCAACGAGAACGTAAACTGTCATTTCAGAGTGACCGGTTGACCATCGGACCGGTACCGTGCCATCCGCCTTCTCTCGATCATGGTAGCCTGAAACAAGAAACAGATCGTCAATCATCGTACCGACATCAAGCTCAAAGCTTTCCTTGAGCCCCATCCGCATGAGATGAATGCCATCAATCTGTATGAGGTCCGGATCCCGAAGGGCCACAGTGGAACCGCTCGCTCCCGTCTGATCAGAGCCCGATACAAGCCGGATCACGTCGTGACCGGATCTGGAGGCAGCTGAAGCGAAGCGGAACGGAAATTCATGATGGGCCCAGTCGCGCGGCACAGAATAGGTTGCCAGGCACTGTTCTGTCGCCGCATCGACAAGACTCACGGATACATTACCCTCTCCCCAATGCGGCGCCGACTTCATCATAATCTTTCCGAACACAAGCGTAGGACCGTCAGACAGGACGGGAAGCGTGATTTCGGCGACGCCCACGAAAGAACGTACGCCCAGGTCGAACACTGGCCGCGAAAGAACGGCTTCAGACAGCAGATTGTCACTGCAATGTCGCGCCAGGATACCGAAATCGAGGAACAGACTGTCGTTGGGCCCGCAGAACTCGGCAAATACACTGCCCGGCATCGGCCCCGAGTCGCTCCTCTTCAGCAGCAGGGAGTGCGGGGCTGCGCCATCGAGGGGATAGTAGTTCATCCCGTCACTCACGGAATCGTCAATGCGGATGCCATCCGCGAAGAGCTCGACAACAGTATCGCCGGCTATGTTGTGAGTGCCCGCGTCAACGCAGAGAACCGGGTTCGCAATGCTCGCTGCAGGAAGCTCGATTCTCGTCTCGCTGTTGGTCCATGCTTGAATGCGATACAGCACAAGGTTGCCATCCCCCTGTAGAGCCGTAAGGCCATACTGGTCCGTGGGAAACGATGCCACGGGAACAAGATCGAAGTATCTCAGGAGCAGATCCCGGCCAAGATTCGCAGACTTGTCATATGGGGCCTGCAGGAAATACTGTGCACTGCCCGCATTAAGTCTGGCATTGATGCCATTACGTATTCCTTCGTCTGAGACGAAGAAGGGCCTGCTCTCGAATTCTCTCACGGGCACGAGATGACACGCGGGATCGCAAGCTTCGCGTGACGAGAACCATGAGAGAATCTCATTGAGGTGTCTGTGACAGTAGACGGTGGACCCCGCTGGAACAAACTCCTCAATCTGTGTCGTGAGCCCGCGCGCGTGGCTGATCTTGAATTCACCTATGCTGGGCCCGACGGGCCGCAGTCCCCAAAGGGCCCAACCTGCAAGCAGTGCTGCTGAAACAGAGAGAACTGCCGGGGTGAACCGCTTCGGCAGAACCAATTGAGTAAGCAGATGCAGCGTGCCGAACAGCCCGAACGCGATGATGGGCATGGTGAAAACTGTTACGACAAAGAAGTACCTTGCGCCGAACAGTCTGTAGCAGCCGTAGAACAGGGCGTAGAGAGCAGCCGTTGGGATTACGAGCCCAAGGTAGAACCGGTTCTTCCGTATGATCGCGTACAGAATACCGAGAAGAAGACCCGCTGAATAGAAAGGCCCCGCATGATCCCAGTAGTAGTACCCGGCATATCTCATCGTCTCGCCGAAATGGCCAAAGCCCATGCCGGGAATTCGTATTGCACTGCCGTATTGCTGGCTGTCACGTACCACGTACTGCGGCATGAGTAACTGGTCGGTCGATGCGTACGTCTGTACTATGGATGGCAGCAGCCCAATGAACAGGAAGATGCCGAAGAGAACGCACGACTTCCAGAACACGATTCTGCTGTCGACTCTTCGATAGACAATCCCGAGCAGAAACAGAGGCGCAGCAAGAAACACCGCCGGCTCTTTGATGAAGGCGGCAAGGCCCAGCAAGACCCCCGATGTGCACAGAGCCGGCAGCCGCCTTCCGCCGCCTCTCAGGTACGCGACAAAGAGCCATGCACTGAGCAGCATGAACACGTATGACAATGGGTCTCGGTAGGGATTCGTCAGGTACACCATCTGGAACAGGTCGAACCTGAGCAAAAGTGCAATTGTCCCCACTCCCATAAGAAGAGATGTGAGCTTGGACTCTGTGCTCGAAGCACAGGTCCTGGCAAGCATCCCTGTGAGCAAAGCTACGCCAAGCAGAACGGGAAGGTTTGCAAGGAATACTCCGTACTTCCCTGCAAGGTTAAGAAAGACCCACAGATATATCGCATAGCCTGCGGGCCATCGGCTTGTGGCGAACTCTCTGGCAAGGTTCTGAGCGTAATTAACGCCATGCAGCGGATCTGAATATGGTTTCAGGAAGTAGTGATGAAGAATGAAGGCTGTGAACATGCCCAGCAGACAGGCAACAACAACAGCCGAAAGGATCACTGCCGGCATGCCGCCGCGGCCGCCATCGTCGGGATTCTTCGATTGGCTGGTCAACACGTCCTGTTCCCCCGTCGTGGGTTCTTGACGGATACTCTATTTCCGTTGCGGTCGCTGTGCGAGAAGTTTCACATTGTTCGTCTCCAGAATCAGGAGATGAACCCGCTGCTTCTCAGGCTGGCTTCCATCGATTGAAACTGCCTGAGCCCGGAGAGCCCACGGAGCAACGGCAGTGTCCGGTCTTGCCGTGCGTAAAGAAGTGTCCTCAGCTTGAGTGATACATTCAGGCGCGGCAGATCCTGGCACGTTTCCCGCGGGTGGAGATACAGAACGTAGTCCTTCGGTATCAGAAAGCACACGAGACCGAACGGTAGCATCTTCAGGTATGAAATGCCCGATATGGGGAACCCCATGAATGTGCTGACCGGCACCTCGATAATACCGTTGTCCAGCCGGTGTGGCGCCCTGCTTCTTGTTCTGCGCCCGCCAAGGAATGAGAAGCCAGGCAGCGTGCTCGAGTCATAAACCAGCCCCAGTTCCTTCAGGATATCCGGAAGGTGATCGTTCCACGAGAAGAACGGTGCACGAAAACCAAGGACCTTGCTGCCGATTAGTTCTTCGATCGTGCTGACGCCGGACGCGACCCCGTTCTTCAACTCGTCACGGGAGAGTCCGTCTATTCGAACGTGTTCATCGTAATGCGACCCGATCTCGAATCCGCTCTCTGATATCAGGCGGACAGTCTTCGGATGCTGCCTCGCGTAGCTTCCGAGGATGAAGAACGTAGCCCCGTGCTTGAACTCCTTGAGCAGCGCAAGAATCTTCTCTATTTCGGGATGAAGATCCCTTTGTTGATCCGCGGATATCGCAATTCCCCTGTGACTCAGGGGCGCATGCCACTCTTCAACATCGACTGAGAATATGCTCACGACTCTTTCTTCTGCAATTTCATGACCCGCGCGGGATTACCTACCGCAACGGAGCCGGGCGGCACATCACGGCTGACAACAGTGCATGGCGCTACGACACTGTTTGGCCCGACAGTCACGCCGGGCAGGATCACGGCATTAGCCCCTATTGTAGTGTATGCCTTGAGCGTCACCGGCTCAATCTTCTCGCGTTGCCACCCCTCCTCAACCTGGTAGCCGGATGGCTTGTTGTGGCAGAAGATCTTTACTCCCGGCGCAATCGCTACACCATCCTCAATCGTCAGCAGCTTCGGGTAGACAACATCGAGCAGGACGTACGGGGTCAGCAGTACGCCTTTGCCTATCTTCACGCCTCGCATCCTGTGAAGCAGAACACGAAGCCTGGGATGGGGTGCCGTCTGCGCCATCATGCTCAGGCAAAATGACCACATGTAATTCATGGCCAGTATTGTCCTGGCGAACGGACCGCGGTATCCTTTCGATTCGGCGGTTCGCACGATGCGCCTCTCCATCCTGTCCTGGTCATCCTGCGTATTCATCATGTTCTCTTGTTGCATTGACGCGTGCGGCCTTGTTGTTGATATGCTCATTGCTACTATGATGCGCGAACAGATTCAAGGCTGATCTGAGCCGCTACACAGCAGGTGTAGCCTATCGTCAGGGTCAATTCCCCTGTTCTATGCCAACTGTGGCCGCGGACAGCCTGGACAGAACACTGCGCCAGATGGGCTTGACGGCTTTGTCCCAATCATATTTCTCGAACACCAACTTCTGCGCCGCTTCGCCGATGGCAGCCGCACGTTGTTCGCTGCCCGCCAACTCAACAACCGCAGCCGCGAACCCATCGAGTTCCGAAATGATAACATCCCGCCCGTGCAAACAGGCGATGCCCTCGGCTCCTTTTGCTGTGGAGATTACGGGGTTCCCGGCAGCCATGTATTCCAGGATCTTGAAACGGGTGCCGGATCCCGTGCGTATGGGGGCAAGACAGATGTCTGCCCGGGCAAGATAAGCAAGAAGCTCATTGTCCGGAACGCGCCCAGCAAACACTATGTCGGAATCAAATCCGCCTGACGGGATGGGACCTCCGCAAATGATCAGCTTGAACGGCTTCGAACTCAATTCCTTGAGCCTGGGCATGAGAGTCCCGTCCATGAACTCAAGGGCCTGACTGTTGGGCTGGTATTGAAGCCCGCCCATGAAGAACAGGACAGTCGCATCGCCCAGTTGGCGCTCCAGATCGGGATCAATAGACCCCCCTGCGCCCGGCTTCTCGTAAACACTCGCATCTATTCCGTTCGGGGTAACCGAAACACGTTCCTGCTGAATGGAATAGCGCTCAACAAACTGGACTTTATCGACTTCGGAACATACGAATATGTGATCCATGGCGCGCGCAACTCGTCCTTCCCATGCCCGAATCATCATGGCAAATAAATGTCGCCTGCCAAACCGTTCCTCTATTGCCACTGCCTCGCAATTATGAGCATCAAGCACCATCGGCAAGTCGGCCGAACGGCGAACCGGCTGGTAGTCGAGGATTGAGGTCAATGCCGCTATCTTCGGCCGGTACTGTCGAAGAATGCTGCGAATCGTTCGAATGTTCGCCGGCAAGAAGAGATTGAAGATGCCCCAGTTGATGAGAAACCTCTTGAGGCCCAGATCCACGGGGAACGGGACGGTCCGGAACGACGCATATGGCTCAGTTGGCTGGCTCAAGACAACGCCTGGACCCATCGTCTCGAGCAGTGCGCGAACGCGACGCGACCTGGCGAGCGTTCTGTTCAGATTCCAGCAGGACAAGACCAAGGACTCGGCGGCCACATCTGGTCCGGGCTGATCCATCTTTGTCCAACTCCTCTGAATTGCCATTCGACACGTTTCACAAGCAGGATTCTTCTACATGCTGGGCCACAGCAAAGAAAGCACAAACACTCGATCAATACTGATCCCGCGCGAAAAAGGCTTGCAAGAGACGTGCAACTGCCCGAAGTTCTTCCTGATTCGCGGATCCCGCTGAACGCTGAGCACTGAACAATCTACGGCCTCCAGAATACTATGTCGCAGCCAACAAAACGACTTCTTGCCGGTATGGTACGGATTCGTCCTCTCAGGGGCATCGGCAGATTCCTGAAGTTGCTGTGGAACCTCCTCACCGCCGGCAACACCCCCTTCCTCAGGTCCGCCCGGCCCGGCCATTTCTATTCCCCACTTCCAGATATCAGGGCATGTCGCGCCGATGCCGACCACTTGTTCGAAACGGACCTGAAGGAATGCCCGGGTGTCGATCTTTCCGAACATGCGCAGCTCGAGCTACTGAAGGAACTCTCCCGGTATTACGCCGACTTCCCTTTCGAGGATGCACCGAATTCCCGCTATCGCTTCCACTGCAATAACGGTTTCTTCGGGGGGGGCGAGGCCCTGATCCTCTACTGCATGCTGCGGCACTTCCAGCCCGCCGGCATCGTTGAGGTCGGATCAGGCTATACATCGGCCCTAATGCTGGATGCCCGGGATCTCTTCCTTCCGGAAACCCGGCTAACCTTCATTGAACCGCATCCGGCCCGACTGTTCTCTCTCCTGCGGCAGGCCGACAAGGAACGCTGCCGCATTCTCGTGGAACCGGTTCAGAACACTGATCAAGCTGTCTTCCGTGAGCTTGCGGCGAACGACTTTGTCTTTCTTGACTCTTCGCATGTGGCAAAGATCGGGAGCGATGTTGTTCACATCCTTGCCAACATTCTTCCCCAGCTCAAGCCGGGAACAATCATTCATTTCCACGACATCTACTGGCCGTTCGAATATCCGAAAGACTGGGTACTGGACAAGGGCCGAGCATGGAACGAAGCGTACTTTCTCAGGTCGTTCCTGCAATTCAACAGTGACTTCGAAATACTCTTCTTCAACTCGTTCGTTGCTCGTGCCTGCGACAATGACCTGCGCAAGACAATGCCGGCTCTCTTCAAGGAACCCGGGGGCAGCATCTGGCTCAGACGCCGGGCCGATGATTCGTAAACGCGGTGCCGAGCTCCAAGCGCGTCATGTAATGTGAGAATGCCAGATCCTCGGGGCCTGTGCAGACTCACCCCGGCAGCTCCGGCCTGCGCGCCGCTTCGTTCAATCTGTGTCGGTCTTTGTGAAGGAAAGACCCACCGCGTGAATCCGGAAGTGTGTTCCCCGGCAATCGGGCGGAACAACATCTAGACGAACAGGGATTTCGTCCCCTGTTCCTACGCCTTCAATCTCAATGTCATGCCCCGTCATCCCGCCGGCCAACAGCGCTTTGCGTTCCGCCACAAGGCTGTCTCCGAGAGAGTACTTAACCGTGATCTCCTCGCCACTGACGGCCCTGGTATCCATGTCCAAATGGATCCGCATGGTGTAATGTCCATTGCCTTGCGGTGTCGGCAGAAGGAGCACCCCGCCATCGACAAAACGGGCGGCGTACTTTTCCGTGGCATCACCTGTGAGAAAGGGCGCCTGAAACCATTTCACGACGGACAGGCTGCGTTCGGAGCTGACGGGAAAGAGGGCCGCCCGGCCTTCCGACACGACATCGTGCACAACGGCATAAGGCATCGGCTCGGATCCCGACACTTTCACGATGGCTTCCCGGTCTTTCACGAGTGCACCTGGAACATGGATCGCACGCAACCCGGACTTCTTGAGAATGCAAGAGGCAAGCAGGCTCCCATCCGCGGCACTTACGACGATCTTTCTCGAACACTTCCGGGCAGACCGCAAATCCAGCCAGATGACCGCATCCTTCCCCGGTTCGAGCATAATCTCTTTTGTCACGTTCGTATGTGACCAGGGAACAACCCTGGTCAGGGAGAACACCGCCTCATCTACAGTCCAGGTCAGTGGCCGGTCGCTCCCGTCCAGTATCGGAATAACATCGGCGTAGTGTTTCACTATTTCCTCGGCAAAGGCGCCCTTGTATCTCACTGAGCGGGAGAAACAGGCTTCGGTGACCGGCTTCGCGAAGACGGCGCTGCCATTGGTCTGCAACAGAGCCCGCACTTTCGTCGCTGCCTCGGGCTGCACATCGGTCAGCGTAATCAGCGGATCGACCAGAATGCTGCAGCGCTGCTCGATAATCACTTTCCCGCCCGGAATCGATGCGCTCTTGATAACGCGCTGCAGTTCTTTTGCCTCCGATAATGAAACGTCCGGCCCCCATGGCCCCATCGTGTGAATGGTCCGCGCCAGCGGAACGAGCAGAAGCAGAACAAGGACCGTCTGGACCAGTCTTGGGGATAGTCGCATTCGGCCAACAGCAAAGCGCTTAATCGCGGAAAACACCCATTCCACCCCGCCGGCAAAAACCGGCGCGAAGAATATCAGTGTCGTCAGGAAGAAACGCCTGTGTGCTTTGTAGCAGGCGTAGAAGAGGAAGAACGTCACTCCGGGCAAGATGAAGTAGAGCCACGCAGCAAGATTTCGGCGCATTCGCCACAGGCCTGCCAGCATCAGAACGGGGCCACACCATCGCCATACCCGATGTTCAAAGCCCAGTTGAAGTGATTCCAGCAGAAAACCGTATATCCTGGCTGTATTAGCGCGCAAACCGCCCAGGAACACCGTCATGCCTGTACCCGAGAAACGTGAAAACCAGAGCCTGATCTGAAAGTTAGGCTCAACCACACCGGCCGCAATAAGGCATCCCAGAATCCCCGCTGCGATAAGCCCGGGCACAAGAATGAGCAGAAAACTAACCATTGCCTGCTTCCTGTTCTCCTTCCGGCAAGGCAGCATGAGCAAGGGCCCGACAAATGCAAGAGCAGCAGGCTCCCTTATCGAGGAAGCAACCAGCAGTGCGCAGCCCGCGGCAACGGCCAACCATGACGGGCACGACCGTTTCCCGGTTTCCCATACAAGCAACATGCCAAGAAACATCATGAACAACGCCGGCGCGCCTCTGAATGCATAAAGCAGGAAGTGAGGATTCAGCCCGTAGCCACGCAACAGGAGAAACAGCAACGAGATTACGAAAATGTCTTCGTTAAATCTCGAGCCCACAATTCTCCGGGTCAATTGGACAAGCAATGTGAGAAGTCCAAGGGTCAGAAAGAAATTCACCCAGTAGGGGGCGAAGAAGCCAAACACTTTGATTGATGCGGCCAGCAACAGGGGATATCCCGGTGCCATGTAGCTTGCCACCTTGGCGATCTGGCTCAGCGAGAAGCCGGCTTGCACCAGACCGCGCGCAGAATAAATGTAGAGGTACGGATCCTGACCACACACATAGGTCTGTATTTGCGCCATGACCCAGGCGACGATCAGCCAGCCAAGAAGCACCGCCCTGTTCTCGACCAACCTGGCCCGCAACTTCTGTATGAGTTCACTGGTCATGGCTGTTATGGTCGTGGATATTGCGAAATCAGACAAGAAAAACGCATGGCGCGGCTGCTCTTTTCCCATTCTTGCACGGACATCTGCCACATTCCTCGTGTCAGGGCGGGCCCACTGCGTGGGACCCGGACACGGCTCTGTATACCTCAAGTCGCCTGGCAGCAACACTGCGCCACTCAAACGGCTTGAGTTTCTCGACGTCGGCGCCCGAGAGGCGTTCGACATTTTGAATCAAGCCCGGGATGGCTTCTATGCTTCCCACTCGGACCGGGCCGTTGAACAGGGATTCATACCCCACAACTGCCCCGGGTGTTGCAACAACCTTGATTGACGGGGGCAAATGTTTGCGAATCCCCATCAGCCACGGGAAAGAGACTTCAACGACATCGCACGGTTCGACCATGCATTCTTCAGCCATGCGCTGCGAATAGAGGTCCAGCGCCCGGAAATACGGTATCTTCGGGAACAGCCCGCTTCGTTCCAACCCGATCAACAGCGAAGCCATGGTACGCAGTTCAGTATAGGGAAAGGGAGAAGCTGCTTTCAATGGGGGCTCGCGAAGCACAGGAAGCGCTATGCATCTGAAGCTCGTCGCCACGCGATTCAATGCCCGGTTCGCGTCAAAGGAAAGAGTCTTCCCCCCGTCGACGGGAGGAACAATTCTATAGGGCACTACGCTGACAATGTTCATAGACTGACCGAAACAGGCGGTCGCTCTCCGCAAATCAACGCCAGGTTCACCCCTTGAGCCTGTGAACCAGTGTGCATGCCCGCGGGCCAAGCAGGGACAGCACCATGGCTGCCACATACCTCGGGTACATTGGCCTAATCCGCAACGCCTTACCCAGGTATGCCCGACCACGTCGCAGATCCCCGTTTCTGCAAAGACGGCCTCCGATGACGGCGTAGTGCCATGCAAGCAGATCACTGTTGTCCGGGATCTCTCCTTTATGCCTTAAAAGAATTTTCTCGTAGGCACATACAAAGCGGTCCATATCAACGGATACGCTGTCGCTTTGCACCCGGCATTGAACAAGAAGCTTATCGACAAAGACGAAATGACAATCTTTCGACAGGCGAATGAAGAGGTCCCAGTCGTCCATTGATTTCTGACTTTCGTTGAAGCTCCCTGCCTTTTCAAAACACTCGCGACGAACAATGGTCGTCTGCGTTGTTATAAAGTTGCCCCTGAGCAACTGCGCATGAACATCTCCGGTCGTGGCCACAATCCGACGAGAAGGCAATACATCCCTCCTGTTACCGCAGATCCTTTCGTATGCGGTGTAAACAACCCCCGTGCCTGGAGGACTTTCGCGTAACGCTGACACCTGCATTCCGAGCTTCTCGGGCATCCAGATGTCATCGCTGTCCTGAAAGGCAATCAGGTCGGCCTTGGCTTCTTTGATCCCGACGTTTCTCGCCGATGCCTGCCCCCTGTTCGGCGTCAACTCGACGTACCTTATTCGCTTGTCGTCTATTCCAGCCACTACTTCGCGGGTATTGTCAGTCGATCCGTCGTCCACCACCAGGATCTCGAAATCGGAATATCCCTGCGCCAGCACGCTGCCGATCGACTCCGAAAGCAAGTGAGCCCGGTTATAAGTCGGGAGAACAACACTTACTGCAGGTCCGCTCCCGTTCATTTGGC
>SPBP01000130.1 GCA_004525935.1 Lentisphaerales bacterium
CAGTAATCCTGCCTCTCAGATTTCTGCTGAAGATCGTAGCAGGCGAAGCAAAGCCTTGTCATCTGCAATCGCCCCGGGCCGCGAACAGTCAAGGTTATGGCAATTCGCGCTGGCGATGTTTTGGGCTGAATTGACTTTGATGTCAGTCGCATGATATAATTGCACATTTGATAGTGGTGTCTATGAATCTCCCGAACATGACTATCGCCTGCGAGCGAAGCCGCAGGCGAATGGTGGGCTGTGCGTCCATCGCCGGCCCCGCCGGGCCGCGTCTTGCCGGCGCGCAGTCTTCACTTCGTCGACAGCTGTACAGGTTCAGCCTCGGGTTGCTGCCTGTCCCGCTGGCCTTCGTTCTCCTGACCATGCTTCCGGTCCGGGCTGAGGGGGGCTCCCAATACGGCAGGCCAATAGCCGACATCACTGTGGGCAACTGGACCACGGCCCCGTTGTGGGACAAGCTCGATGAAACAAGTGCTGACGGTGACACCACCTACATCTCCAATGTTACTCCAGGCACCGAAACCCTTGAGTTGCGCTTCGGCGCCCTGGCCGATCCAATGGTTTCGTCCGGCCACACCATTCGCTACTGCTTGAAGAAAATCGCCGGGCGATCCACTCCCACCGCTGACGCGTACCTATACCAGGGCGGCAGCATGATAAGTTTGAATCCCAGCCCCGAGGTCATGGGCCTTGCCTGGGCTACGAACGAGTGGACATTGTCCGGGCCGGAAGCCGATGCGATCACGGACTACACCGATCTGCGTCTCCGCATAGACAGCTCAATACCTGCAGGTGTCTCGATTGCCATAACCTGGGTAGAAATTGAAGTGCCGACTGCGGGCGATCCACCGACCGTTACGAACGACGGCGGCGTCTCGAACCTGACTGCCACTTCCGTAACTCTGAACGGCCAGATTACGGACACCGGTGGCGCAACGCCAACTGCCTATTTCTACTGGGGTCCGTCCGACGGAGTGATGATAAAGAGTTCTTGGAGCAACGAAGTCAACGTGGGTTCTCAATCGGGTTTCTTCTCCTATCCATTGTCGGGACTGAAGGAGAACACCGCGTACTACTACCGTTCATATGCGCAAAACGGCGGCGGCAATGACTGGGCGGATTCCTCGGTGATCTTCACGACCCCTTCCTCACCACCCGCTGTGAACAACGGAAGCGGCGCATCGGGCGTAACGGCGAGTTCCGCAACACTAAACGGTGTCCTTACGAGTACCGGTGGCCTGCCGACCCAGGTCTGGATCTGCTGGGGTGACAATAACGGAGGAGCAAGCACGTCTGCATGGGATGTCGTTGACTACCTGGGCTACCGCGGGATCGGCGCGTTCCTGACGCCCGTAAGCGGACTGACGGCGAACAAGACATACTGGTATCGGTGTTTTGCGAAGAACTCAAGCGGAGAGGCCTGGGCAAGTTCTGCAGCGAGTTTTGGTACGCTCTCTGCCACCATCCAGTTTTCGAGCGTCTCCTCGAGCGGCCCGGAATCGGTTTCTCCTGCCAGTCTTCAGGTCAGCCTCAATACGCAGTCAGAGCTCGACGCATCCGTCGTCTACACAGTCACCGGCGGCTCGGCTACGGGCACCGGCACCGATTACACGCTATCAACCGGCGTCGCGACGATTCCGGCCGGCTCAACCGTGACCAATATCACCATCGCGATAGCAGAGGACGGACTGGATGAGTACGATGAAACCATAGTCGTGAGCCTGTCCGGCCCGACCAACGCCTCCATGGGGCCAAACACCATCCATACATACACGATACTCGACAACGATAACCCGCCCGGGGTCAGTTTTGTCGGGACACCTTATTCCGTTCTCGAAAACGAAGAGAGCATTACTATCTCCGTCAGCCTTGCGGCACAGTCGGCAAAGACGACTTCGGTTGACTATCTTACGGTCAACGCATCTGCCATAGCCGGCCAGGATTACACGAACCGATCAGGTTCCTTTACGTGGCTACCCGGCCAGGTCGGGGCACAGACGTTCATCGTTCCGATAATCGACGACACTTCAGAAGAGGGCAACCAGTTCTTCAACGTATGGCTTACGAACAATGCAAATTGCACCATTACGGGCGTCAATCCCGCCCCTGTTACGATTCTGGACGACGATATGGGCCCGCCCATCGTGAACAACGAGCCGGGCGTCTCGGGAGTAACGGCCAACTCGGCGACGCTCCGCGGCACACTCGTAGCCACGTCGGGCGCGCCGACCAAGGTGTGGATCTTCTGGGGTGCGACAGACGCCCAGACGAACAAGGGCACCTGGGCATTCAATGAGGCCCTCGACCTGACCGACGCCGGGCAATTCTCGCAAGCGGTGAACACGCTGAGCAGTCATACTCCATATTTCTACCGCTGTTACGCCAGCAACCTGTACGGCAGCACATGGGCCCCATCCACAACGAACTTCCTCACCGGACCGCCCACAATCCAGTTTGCGTCCTCTTCGGCCAACGGATTCGAGTCGGTGACAACCGTTTCCATCGAGCTGAGACTGTCGAATCCGCCGGTCTATGCACAGAATGCAACGGTGTTCTATTCGGTGACAGCCGGCACGGCGTCAGACGGGGTCGACTACGTCCTGGCCCCGGGCTCAATCTCGATCGTAGCCGGCGACACCAGCACAAACATCGTCTTCACCGTGACCGACGACAATCTCGACGAATATGACGAGTCGGTTATCGTCACCATATCCAATGCCGTCAACTGCGATATCGGCGCACTATCGACTCATACCTACGCCATTCTTGATAACGATCCTGCGCCAACCGTCTTCTTCACCGACACCCCCTACAGCGCGGATGAAGATGGTGGTTCAGAGCCCATTGCGCTCGGACTCAGCGCTGAGTCAGGCAAGGACCTTTCCGTCCAGTATGCAACCGCCAATGGCAGTGCGCTGGCAGGTGACGACTACGAAACCGCCGCGGGAACAATCACGTGGCTTGCAGGCCAGACGGTGGACAAGTCGTTCAATATCACGATTATCGACGATTTCGTGAGCGAAGGGGATAAGTTCTTCTACGTCAGCCTGACAAGCCCCAGCAACTGCGCCGTGAGCGGACCGAGCGCTACCAACGTGACCATCATCGAGAATGATTTCTCACCACCGCATGTCGATAATGACGGCGGTGCAACGAATATTGGATCACTGACGGCAACGCTGAGAGGCGAAGTTCTTGACGGAGTTCCGCCGCCACGCGCATTCATATACTGGGGCCCGACGGACGGCGGCACAACAAAGTCGGCCTGGAGCAATTTCGCCGACCTGGGCATTCAGGCCGGGCCTTTCTCCACTGATGTCAATGACCTCCTGCAGGGCCCGACTCACTACTACCGCTGCTACGTCTCGAACAGCGCCGGCAGCACGTGGGCTGACTCAAGCACGAACTTCACCACGATTCTTTCAACCTATTACTACATTAACGATACCAGCACGGTCGGCGATGTTTACTGCGATGCTGTCGGAAATGACGGCAACAGCGGCATGGATCCGGCTGAGCCCATGGCGACAATCCAGCAGCTCTTGATAGACTATGATCTGGAGCCCAACGATATTATATGGATAGATACCGGCACATACGACCTGTCCTCGACCGTGACTTTCAATCAGCAGGACATCGGCTCCCCGGCCGGTTGCGTGGTCCTGCGGGGCAGCACAAATGCGGGCGGCTCCCTGTTCCACCGACACAGCACGAGCTACGACGTCTTCAGCGTCAGCGGCGCGGGTATCGATTACATCCGGTTCGAGAACCTGACGGTTGTCGGGGGCAAACGAGGCATCTTTGTACAGGGGGTTTACAACGACTATTGCGAAGGTATCCAGGTCGTGAACTGCAATATCTACAGCAACACATCCATACTGGGTGCGGGTGTTTACATGAAGTATGCCGCAAACGTATTGGTCAGCGGCAACACCTGCTACCAGAACGGCAAGAGCGGACTCTACGGCGGAATATACCTCGACCACTGCGACGTCGTGTCGGTTGTCGGCAACGATTGCTTCGACAATTCGGCACTTGGCATCTTTCTCAACTACTGCCTCAGCCCAACCGTTGTCGGGAATATGTGCCATGACCACACCGGCACAGGATCGGGTTACTACGGAATCGATGTTCTTGAAACCCAGGGCGCTGTCATTAACGATAATATATGCTGGAACAACAAGAACGACGGCATCTTTGCCGGCGGCACAATCGACGAGGTGATCGGTAACGTCTGCTGGAGCAATGCGGACGATGGTATTGAACTCTCGTCGGCCGGCGTCACAGTCAAGAGCAATGTGGTCTTCAAGAACACGGGCGACGGAATATACTCCACCGCCGGGCTGAACAGAGAAATCTTCCAGAACAACCTTGTCTACAGCAACGGGGGATGGTGCCTGTACCTTTCCGACCTCAACAACAACGCAATCATAGAGAACAACACGTTCTGCGGTGGCAAGGGTATCTACATTCCCGATCCGTCTGCCGTAACGAACCGCAACAACATCATCTGGTCATCCGGTGCCGGTAATTACGCGGTTCAAGTGGGACAGGCGCCGGTGGGCTTCGGTGTCTTCGCGAGCGACTACAACGACATCTATGCCACGGCCGGCGCTAATGTTGGCAGCTGGGTCGGCGCCCCGTGCGCCGACATTGGAAGCTGGCGCTCTGCATCCGCCGGCGATGCACAGAGCATAAGCGAGGATCCCCTGTTCGTCGATCCGGCCGGATCCGCCGACTTCCATCTTCAATCGGTGGTCGGCTCCTACCATGGTGGCGCCTGGTTGACTGATGCATTCCAGTCGCCATGTATCGATCTCGGGAATCCGTGGAGCCTGTTCTCGAGCGAACCGGATTACAATGGCCTGCTGGCAAACCAGGGCGCCTACGGCAACACCCCGCAGGCAAGTAAGACCTATTATCCATCAGGAATCTTTTACTCGCTGTCGGTCTCGCCCCAGCCGGCAGGCGCCGGCGAAGTCAGCACCTGGCCGCCGGCTACGCTGTACCCGACAAACCGGCAAATTACCGTTACGTCAACTCCCACGAACATGTACTACGACTGGAGCCACTGGGCAGGTGACCTGACCGGATCGGCAAACCCGCGCTCGTTCTTCGCGACCGATAACATGTCGATCCAGGCTGTCTTCAGAAGAATACTGTGGGCTGTCGAAGCAACTGCAGAACCCAACGGCCAGATCAATCCTTCGGGAATCATAGACGTCTGGGAAGGTTCCAATGCCACGTTCAGTATTACGGCAGACCCGTACTATCACATTGCCGATGTCCTGGTCGATTCGTCCTCTATTGGCGCGACAAATCAGTACACGTTCGTCAGCGTAACGAATGATCACACCATTCTTGCACAGTTCGCCGCCGACAACAGGTACAGCCTGCTGGTCACTACTCCTTACGGGACCGCTGCCCCGACAGGAAGCAACTCTTATGATTCAGGATCCGTTGTGCCCTGCTCGATTATTGATTCACCCGTTGCCGCCGGGTCAGCTACCCAATATGTCTGCACAGGCTGGGCCGGCACCGGCAGCGCGGGCTCGGGTTCGGGAACAAACGCCTCGTTCATCATCACGGCCAACTCCGAACTTAACTGGCTGTGGAGCACGAACTACTGGCTGAATACCGGTGCCGGACCGGGTGGCAGCGTGAATGTCGGTGATGGCTGGCGCCGGATCGGTACCAACGTTTCCATTCTGGCGTCACCCGGCGGCGGTTACGCGTTCCTCAACTGGACCGGTGACACGAACTCGACAGCCAACCCGCTGGTATTGACCATGAGCAGGGCCTGGTCCGTTACCGCCAACTTCGAGGCAGTCGCCGGCCACACTATCACCGCCAGTGCCGGACCGAACGGAAGCATATCGCCGAGCGGAGCTATCCCGGTGCCAAACAGCGCAAGTACCAATTTCACGATAACGCCGGATCCAAACTGTTACATAACAAACGTCTTCGTAGATGGCGCATCCGTCGGAATTACGAACAGCTATACCTTCGTGAATGTCACGAATGACCGCACTATAACAGCGTATTTCGGCGTTACTACCGTCACGAGCAACAACACGCCGATCTGGTGGCTGCAGAGATATGGTTTCACAGACAACTTCGACCAGGCCGACAATCTCGACCAGGACGACGACGGCGCATTTACGTGGCAGGAATATCTTGCCGGCACAGATCCTACCAATTCCCGCTCCGTATTCGCCATAGTGGGACTTCAAACACAACCTGGATCGAATTACGTTTCCTGGTATGCCACCACCAACAGCGGCGTTCTTACAAAGTTCAGCCTGTATCGTGCATCCAATGTGAACTCGGCGGCGTGGATTCTCGCCGGAAGCAACATAAGCAGAACCGCAAACGGAACCAACACGTGGTGGGATACTCCTCCCGGCGGATGGACGCGAGCCTTCTATCGACCCGGTCTGCCGCCGACCAATCAGTAAAGTCGCCGCGACAGGATCAGGATGCGGCTCGTCCTCGTCCTCAGCGAGGACGAGTAACAGATTAGCCTTCAAAATAGGGTCTTCCGCAGAATCTGTGGGTGCATTATGGGTTTCTTCCAAGCTCAAGAACGACGAAGCGGGTCGATTAAGCGTAACCAAGTAAGTATGGGATGAAGTGTACGATGAAGTGAGGGACTAAGTGTCATGGCCTGCGACCTTTGCCCTCTGCAATCTTAAGAACGATCCCGGTCGTTGACTTGTCGAGCTTGGATAGCAGATCCGCACTGCATGAGAACTCCGTGAACATGCTTTCCAGCCAAGCCACGAGTTGGAGTGCTGCCTGATAAACGTCCAGATCCTCATGACCAAATAGTTGCGCCACAGTTGCTACTCCTGTTACCCCGACACTTCATCGCACACTTCATCCCACACTTAGTTCCACTCTTACTTGGTTACGCTTAATCG
>SPBP01000192.1 GCA_004525935.1 Lentisphaerales bacterium
CTCAACAAGGTCGGCGGAGACAATCCGCTGTTCGGAGTTGTGCCCGAAGAGAACCGGATCCTGGTTGAAATCTGCTGTCATGGTAGAAGGCTATTGTTCTCTCGACAACATGCGGGCAGTACAGATGCCGGGATGGCGATTGATCTCTTCACGCCCGCCGGGATCAAGGCCGTCCATCGAACCACTTGTATGTGCGTGCCAGCCCGTCCTCAAGCGTCACGGACGGCACCCAGCCCAACTCCTGCCTAGCCCGGCTTATGTCGGCATGTGAATCTCGAATATCCCCGGACCGTGCCGCCATATGGACCGCCTCAATCTCGCGTCCGGCAATGCCCGCAAGGTGAACGGCAAGCTGATTGATACTGATCCGGCGACCGAACGCAATATTGAATACCTGGCCTGCAGCCGCTACGGGAGCCGAGCAACATCGCACGTTCGCCTCAACAACATCTTCAACAAATGTGAAATCCCGCGTCTGATCTCCATCTCCGTAGATGATCGGCGCCTCGGCTGCGCGCAACCTGGAGATGAAGGACGGTATTACCGCAGCATACTGCGACGCAGGATCCTGCCTCGGACCAAACACGTTGAAATATCGCAGCGAGTATGTCGCAAGCCCGTAGAGGCGTGTGAACATGCGACAATATGATTCGGCACAGTACTTCTGGAGCGCATAGGGAGACAGCGGCGAAGGTTGCATCTCTTCGCTCTTGGGAAGCCGTGGCGTGTCGCCGTATACCGACGATGAAGACGAGAATACGAACCTGTCCACCTTCTCGTCCCTGGCGGCAACAAGCAGGTTGAGCGTCCCGGTGACATTTACTTCATTGCTGCCCGCCGGATCGGCCACGGATCGCGAAACCGACGGCATAGCCGCAAGATGAAAGATGCAGCCGACTCCCTTTACCGCGGTTTGGACGACATCCGGATCTCTTACGTCACCTTTCAACACTTCGATGCCGGACATAACGTCACTCAGGTTGTCCAACCGACCGGAGGACAGATTATCAAGAACACGGACAGATTCACCCGCTTCCACCAGTCTCCTGGCGAGGTTAGACCCTATAAACCCCGCACCACCCGTAACCAGACATTTCATAATCCTTCTCCGCTAGCAGTGCGTCGGACTTAGCCCCTCCTTCGTCGGAGCAAAGTCCTAGCCCTGCTAGTTAGTTTTGCTTCGCAAAACTGAATTATAATCGTTTATCAGTGTTAATCCGTGGTTCTCTTCGGTTTGAACCGCACTGCATCTACTGTAACGTCACCCCGACATCAGGGAAAGCCTTGATATCGAACCTCACGAGAAACTGATACTCGTCTCCACGTTCAGTACCATCCGTCCTTTTGTACTCCGGTATCTGATTAACCCCGGCAGCCACGTACATGCAGTCATAATCCCGCCGAATCCAGTATGACTGCTCTTCAAGGCGAGACTCCTGTAATTCATAGCGTGCAGAGTAGGTGTGGGTCCACCTGTTGTTCGGGCGGTATGTCAGCTCCGATGCCAGGAGTTTGCTTTCGTCCCTCTTGAACCTGTATTCCAGCGCCGCAAACGTGCTTCTCCTGTTTCCTACGACAATCCGGGTGTTCAGCCGACTCAGCTCCGGGTCCGCTATCTCTATCCTGCCATCAATGTCGATATCGACGTTTCGCAACGGCCTGAGCTCGGAATCCATCTCAAGTGCGTCAAACACCGGCTGTCCCTTCGCCCGGTTAAAATCACCACTGATCCATGTGTCAATGTCGAGCAGATCGAAAGGTCGATTCCTTCGCTTTGTCTGAAACTTGTTTCTCATGCCGACCCGGACATCGTGTCGTTCGCCAAGATCGTCTATCTTGTCGAACTTGTGAAGAGTTGAGGGATTAACATTCGGCTCCGGAACCAAGACATATTTAGCATAAGGTTCCACGACGTGCCGGTATCCCGCATCTCCCTCTCCCTCGGTTTGCCATATCCTGAACATCTTGAAAGACACGTCCGTCGAAAGCGCATAGAGCGACCGCAAGACATCATCTCCCCCCGATTCAACACCGCCTTCACCATCGAAAATCACGGGACTATCGGAGTAGTATGTTCCGCGATAGCCTATGCCCGGCACGACATTCAGAAACCATACTTTGCGACCCATCGACAACTGGTGCTCTGAATCAATGCGCAGGGCCGCGTAGTCGCCGGCCTCGCTGCCCGCTGCCCGCAGTTTCTCAAGCTGTCCGACGGACGTACGTTGCGCATAGTAGAGAGGCCCCTCTTGAACTCTGCGCATAGGCACTTCAAACCATGCTTCAGGCAAACGGGTAACAGTCTCGTAGAACCCGTTAAGCCGCGTTCGGGCCGAGATTCCGGCAATGTAGTCATCCTGTCGATACACCAGCGACACGTAGTTCTCCGGTTGGGGGCCGAGCCGGTACTCTGAACTGAAGAAATCCTCGAGAACATCCGTGTCGCTCAAGTACGTCAGTCTCGAAAGCAGATGCGTGTTCTTGCCGAAATACTGATAGTGGGAGAACCTGGCAGTGTATCTCGTACTATCCACCGTACGACCGGCAAACATATCGTCGCCATCCATCGGGGCCTTATCAGCGATGTAATAGAGGCTGAAATCGCCTCCCCACTTCCGGTCGGGTCCATGCCAGAGCAAGTCGTGTCCGATCCCCAGTCCGCGCAGCGAATAGTAGTCCAGATGCGTCCGGCCATCGAGTGCATCGGAAATCCGGTAGGCGTATGCCGTCAACAGGTACGTTCCGAGCCTGCTGGAATAGCCCGGGGTGAGAGTCCATCCATATCCCTCTGCGCTCTGCCTCAAGAATGGCGCATAGAAGACCCGCACTCCGCCGAGATAGAACCACACATCTTTCGCACTGAGTTGCACACCCGGATCCACGGTGATCTTTCGGGCCATGATATTGTAGTGGTAATGGTCGGGATCCATCCCGCAACTTGTCGCAACAGCATCATAGGCGACGACTTCGTTTTCCGAAACCCTTTCGATGCCGCCCTTGACGATCACTCGAAAAGGATCCTGTCGGTATTCCGATTCCCCTTCGCCGACAACGTGACCCGTAGCGAGGTTCGCGTAGATCGTTTCTCCCCTGAATATGCTTCCCTGCCTCATGTAGGTCACATTGCCACTAGCCCACAGGTTCGTGGTGGCGACCTCGAAAGTGACCCTATCGGCGGTCAGCTTGTCCATTTCTCGCTCAACCACAACGTTGCCGGAGGCCCTGACAAGCGAAATGCCACGAGCATATTCGAGCACATCGGCACTGACCTTCATGTCCGGCGAAGCGTTCGTCGCGCTCATGTCCGGCGGAGCGTTCGTCGCGCCTGCGGCAACACACACCGCAGCAAGCAACAGAGCACACATTGCCGTCAATACCTTCACTGGAACCTCTTATCTATACCATTGCGTGTCATCAAGTGCCCTTGTAAAGGACATCCCCGGTATCCGCGTTGATGATTGAGAACCCTTCGTGATGAGTAGATGCGTCGGACCGGAACGTAAGATGGCCCGCGAGCCTCGCCTGCAAGTCCACCAGCACGCCCTCATCCTTCTCCTTGAGCCGCTCAAGCACGGTCGGATTGACCACTATCTGCAGCTTCAGCTCCTGTTTCCCAGCCTTATGCTTTCGCATTATCGCAGAAATCTGTCTCTGCACTTCGATGCTCATACTGAGCGGCGATTTGACCATGCCTCTTCCCATACAGTAGGGGCAATCCATGTAACTTGCCGCCAGTATGCTTTCGTCCACTCTCTGCCGAGACATCTCCAGGATGCCCAACTTCGATATTGGCAATTCGTGCGTCCTGGCCTTATCCCTGGCAAGAGCGTCCTTGAACGCTCGATAGACTGCAGTCTGATGCTTCCTTTGCCGCATGTCTATCAGGTCGATCATGACCAAGCCTCCTACATTTCTGAGCCTGAGCTGTCGTGCGACCTCTTCGACCGCCTCAATATTCACCTGCAGTATCGTTTCGTCGTGCGAATCGCTCTTGTGCTTGCCGGTATTAACGTCCACGGAGATCAGGGCCTCTGTCTCTTCGATAATAATATAGCCGCCCGATTTGAGGGGAATTCTTCGACAGAAGGCCTGTTCCAGCTGCCGCTCGATGTCAAAATGCTCAAAGATTGGAGCGTCACCATCATAGAGCTGGATCCTTGAGCTCACGCGACGCCCAAACGCGCTTCCGACCTTCTTGATCTCCTCGTATTCCTCGCGTGAATCGACGACGATCCTGTCCACGTCTTCAGTGAGCCAGTCTCTCACAACGCGTTCTGGAAGATCCGGTTCCTGGTACACGCAGGAAGGTACCGGCCCCTCCAACATCTTCTTCCGCACATCTTCCCATATGGAGAGCAACGATCGCATGTCCCTCAGGACGTTGCGTTGGCTCACACCTTCGGCAACAGTTCGAACGATTATTCCTGCGTTCTCGGGAATGGGAAGTCGGGCAAGGATCTTCTTCAGTCTCGCCCGTTCCTTGGCATCGGAAATCTTTCGCGATATGCCTTTCAACCCGCTCCCGGGCAGCAACACGAGATACCTGCCCGGAATACTCAGGTCCGCCGTCACGCGAGGTCCCTTCGTCCCGATCGGTCCTTTTGAGACCTGGATCACTATCTCGGACCCCGCCGGAAAGCGTTTTGCGATGTGATCATAGGAGGTCTTTCCCTTCCGTCGGGAATTCTGCCGCCCACCGCCGTCTTCGGCGTCCATCCGCGCGCTGTCTTCGGGAATCATATCCCAGAAATGAATAAAGGCATTCTTCTTCATTCCTATGTCCACAAAGGCAGCTCTCAACCCCGACTCCAGGTTCTGTATCCGTCCCTTGAATATGCTGCCCGTGATTCGCTGCTCAGATGGATGCTCCATCTTGAACTCTTCCACCTTGCCGTTCTCCACAATGGCAACGCGCGTTTCGAGAGTCTCGGCATTTATCACGATCTCCCGCTTCATTGATTTCTTCCTTCTGAAACTCAGTCCGAACATTTTCTTCCTTTCTAGCAGCGCGTCGGATGTTGCGCCACCTGCGGCGGTGCAACGTCCTCGCCCTGCTAGTGTGTTTTGCTTCGCAAAACGTGGTTCATAATCGTTTGAAAAGCCGCGCTTGGGAATTGTCGCAATCCCATCACATGTTTTGTGATCCCCGAACCCGGCTCTGCCGCCTGTCTACACTCACAAGTCGTGTGCTCATCCACACTCCCAGTATCACAACACATAGAACAC
>SPBP01000095.1 GCA_004525935.1 Lentisphaerales bacterium
CGGCAGGAAGAAAGAAAAGCCGACCAGGTACAGACAGTTTGTAGAAAGCGGCATTCCAAAAGAAGACGAGGACTTTCTGATAGAGATGGGGAGATCGACAAGAAGCATCGGTAATGAGAAGTTCAGGGGATGGGTGGATGATTGCTACGCCGAACTGCATGCCGGCCGAAAAGTTCAGGAAGATATCTCATTTCGTGGGGTGAACAAGAAAGTGTCCCCGGAGAACATACTCAAGGCCGTAGCGAGGGCATGTGGTGTGACGGAGAAAGAATTAGTGAGCCGACGGCGGGATTCAACAGCGAGGGCCGTGGCCAGTCGGATGCTGTGCAGGCATGGCGGCTTGACGCAGCGGGAGGCTGCAAGGCTGCTGGGCTTGAAGACAGGCGGTGCGGTAAGTTCTCAATTGCGAAATCTCGATGAGATGATACGATCGGACAATCAGTTAAGCAGGCTCGTTCAGCGACTGCACAGAAGACTGGGCAGCAGGAAATATTGAATGTCCTTAATTGCTATTTTGAGGGCTGATGACCCTTGGGTCACAAGTGAGTGAGATGAAATATCGCTTCGCGCGCAGCGACAAGCCCGAAAATCCCGGTAAGGCACGAGAAGCTTCCTATCGGCGCCCTCTTGCGGCCACGCTCAAGAGCTTCCTCTTCTTCAACGTTCTCGGGACGCCTGGCCGCATCTCCAGCTGTGCCCGGCGCCTCGATTGAATAAACGCACCTGATGCCTGTCCCGATCCCGCGCCGCTTCAATAGTTTCCGGATTCGTCGCGCAAGCGGGCAAGCTTCAGTTTCGGATATGTCCCCTACTCGCACCAGGCCCGGATCGGTCCGGCTCGCCGCGCCCATACTGGAAAGCGCAAAGATATCGGTACCGGCAACGACAGAAAGCAGTTCCACCTTCGGACTGACACTGTCTATGGCATCTATCAACACGTCGACCGGCGGTTCAAGAATTGAAGGCGCGGTTGCCGCATCAACGAATTCCTGCCTGGCATCAACCTCGCAGTCAGGATTGATATCAAGTATGCGCTCGCGTGCAATCTCAACCTTCGGCCGGCCGAGCGTAGAGTCGAGCGCATACAGCTGCCGATTGATATTGCTTGCCCTTACTTCGTCGAAATCAACAATTCGAATGTGTCCAATCCCCGATCTTGCCAGACCTTCAACGGCGTAGGAGCCCACCGCACCGAGTCCCACCACAGCTACCCGGCTGTTGCGAAGTCTTGCCATCGCCTGACTGCCGAGAAGCATTTCAGTTCTCGCAAATCTCTTCATACGTCCGCCTCGCCCATGAACAGACGACGCGCATTCCGCCGCGTTATCTCGGCGATTTCGTCCGGGGTCATGTTCCTCAATTCCGCTACTGCGTTGAGCACGAACATAAGATTCGCCGGCTCGTTGGGACCTGTCGCTGACACACCATCAATCACCGGCATCAGGTCGGGCGCATCGGTCTCGATCAACAGCCTGTCAATCGGCGCCGCCTGTACCGAGCGATGGCCACGGGTATTACCCGACCGCGTAATGGTGCCGGAAAAAGAGAAATATGCGCCTGCCCGGCTGAGTTGCTCCACTAACTCAGCAGAACCCGAATAGGAATGCACCACGAACCCGGCAGCAAGCTCCGGACCTGTGTTCAACGCACTCATTAACGCTTCCCATGCCCTGCGGCAATGCATGGAAACCGGTCGGTGCAACCTGCGGGCAATATCGAGTTGCTCAATGAACAGACTCATCTGATCATCATCATTCCTCGACTTGATCGCGTGATCGAGTCCGATCTCACCAACGCCCGCAGACGGCACAGCATTGAGCAGGTCAACCAGTTCCTTCTTCCATCCGGCGCTTCTTGAGGCGGCATACCAGGGATGGATACCGAATGCCGGAACGCAACCGGGAATGCGGCGGCTGATCTCAAGTGTGTGTAGCCAATCTGCCTCGCTCGATCCGCAGCAGGCCATTTCGACTACCCCGACGTCCTTTGCCCTGCAAAGTACCTGATCGAAATCCGGCTTGAGCCGTTCATCCTGCAGGTGACAATGTGCATCGAACAGCTTCATTGCATTCTCCGCTTCATCTGCCAAGGTCACCGGGGAGTAACGAGTTCGAAAAGGCGCCAGTCATCATAATCCGCGGCAAACACCGCGCCCTCGCAGCCCCACCCGTACAGGTCCGTGTATTTCCAGTGCACGGTATCGACCGCGCTTCGACCCTCCGGCTTCTTCACCAGCACATAAGTTGCCATTCCCCGATAGAGCGCGCCAACGTCCACGAAATCAAAATTGATTGATCGCACAAACTCCGGATCCCGCAAATGGCCCAGCAGTCCAAAGCTCTCGTAGCCACATACGAAGACCCTTGCGTGTCTCGATTCCGACGCGATCTGCTCTGCGATTTGTGATATCGTCTCCAACCCCGGTCCAGTCGCTTCCGGCCCGGCTTCCGCAGCGGGCAGGAGGCCGAACGAACCTGCTACCGTCAATGCGACGATGCATACTGCCACGGCGCGCCTATCCCATCGACCGCAGGCCAACTGGAACCTGCCCATTGCCATCGTGGCAAGTGCGAACGTGGCGACAAGCGAGGACGCAGTTGCACCAGGTGAACCGTGTGAAATGAAGAACGTCGAGGCCACGACCGCGGAAAGAATCAAAATCGCCATTCCTGTCCACTTACGCTCACCCATCTTCCTTCCGATCAATAGCAGTGCGATGCCTACCGTTGTCGGTACGGCGAGACACAGCAAAAGGTCGTCCAGCCCCGATACTGCCGGATGCGTCTGACGCCAAGCGCTTGGCAACGATCTCAGGAAGAAGATGAAGTCGCCCATGATCAACCAGTTGGCCAGCATCCACAATCCGAGTATGTAGACAAGTGGCAGCAATCCAGTCACCAGCGTTGCCCGCATTTCGTATTTCTTCCTCCCGCGCCGACATGCTTCATGCACAACAAGGACCGCGGTCATCAGGACCAGCCACGCGGTCATCGCAGGTGCGGTAATCGATGCTATGGCAGACGCGAGTGCGAACAGAGCCAGCCGTCTCAACTTGCGCTCCTCGATCCACATCGCCAGCTCAAATGCCGCAAGCAAAGCGAAGAAGGCTGACGCCGTGGCGGATGAACCGTCGGTGCATAGTCTGAAGAAGACCGGGTTCAGCGCCAGTGCCGCAACGGCAACCAGCCGGTACCACGAACTGTTGAAACCAAGCAGAGCCCGGTTGAGTAGAACGAGAACGGCGGCGCCGAAGAACGCACTCAGCAGAATAGACGGAACGCCGGACGTTCCGGACGGTCCGAGCAGACTTACGATCGGCAACCTGAGTAACGTGGGCAACGGCGGGAACCATACAGATGCGAACAGGGCCTGGCGTCCCGCAACAGAACCGGCGACAAGTTCTGTGCAGATCATTTCGCGAACACACCCTTCCTCCGACAGGCTTTCGGTTCGTGAAAGTCCGGCAAGAAAGAAGACGGCTGTTATCGCAATGAATGCGATCATGCCTGATAGAACTCTCAGCCTGTTCGTTGCCACTGTCTCTCCAGTTACATCACTGCGGATCAACCGGGGACCCGTCCCCTGCACTATGTTCTCCGGTTGACTGAGGCCCCTTCCAAAGTCCGTGCCGGGTCTTCTCCCACCTGTAGGGATCGACAACTATCTGAAACAATGCCCTCCATCCCCCGGCGCTCATCAATACCCAGTAGATCGGCGAGAAAAGGGCATCAACAATAAGGTCGTAATACCTTCTCCTGTAGCAACCGAGCATGGATGCATAGACAAAGGCGAAGTTTCCGATAAACAGGCACAGGGCACTGAGCAGGAATACGAAGCCTGGAAAGAGATGCGCCAGCAGTTCCGAGCGGGTGGTAAACCATATGGCAGCCATGCCCCAGAAGAGCGGGTTAACGAGGAAGCACACCACGATGCCGCCGACCAGCGCCTGGAAATGCAGGAAGTTCACAAACCCCAGCTCCCGAACAAGCTTGACCGGATTGCGCATGTGTACGAGATATGTCTGCATGTAGCCTTTCAGCCAGCGCGTCCTCTGCCGAATCCAGAAACCGAACGAGCTGCACGCTTCCTCCCAGGTTGTTGTATCGAGCATGCGCGTCGAGTAGCCGGCCCTGCATATCCTGACGCCCAGGTCGCAATCTTCCGTAACATTGAACGCATCCCAGCCCATGAGTTCCCGGAGTTTCTCGGTAATGAAATGGTTCGATGTGCCGCCAAGCGGAATGACAGAGTGGACCGCACTGAGGCCGGGAAGGCACAGGTCGAACCACGAGGAATACTCCGCTGTGAACCATCGGGTCAGTCGGTTCTGGCGCGGATTATAGAAGTTCAGTTTGGACTGGAGGCAGATGACCTTGGACTCGGCCCTGCCGAATGCCACAACTGCCTTCTTGAGCTGGTCTCGTTCCGGCCGGTCTTCGGCATCATAAATAACCAGGTATGGACCGAGTGCATACTGCAGCCCGATGTTACACGCTTTCGGTTTCGTCCTCGGCTCAGAAGGAGGAACCAGGGTTACCTTGAAGCCCGTTGGCAGGAATAGCCGTGATATCGCCTCGCGCGTCTGATCGTCGTCTTCCTCCACCAGCAATTGGACGTCCAGCTTCTCTTTCGGATAGTCCATCCTCTTCAGTGCAGCGACCAGATGCTCGACCGATTCCTGCTCCTGGTAAAGCGGAACCAGAACGGAATAGACAGGCAGTTCTTCATCGTTCAGTGCGGCAAGATCCTCTGCAGTAACCCGCATTTCGGCATGGGAAGCGATAGAGAAGTAGATCAGGACCAGCTTGTAAACCGAAAATGCGATATAGAAGATGGTTACCACGAGAATCAGCGCGCCAACGGTCTGGTCCGGTATCAGCCACAGCAACGCCATCAGGACCGCGAAGCCTGCAATGAACACAATCCGCTGCGGCACTGTCGTTGTCCGCCGCGCACTTAAATCGGGCCGATCAACACTCAGCAGCAGCGGATTGCTTTCCCTTGCGTCCAGGCCCTTACCGGGTGCGTTCATCGCTCTCCTTGAGTCGGTCGATGGCCCGGCCAATCACATCTATCGCAACCGAGCCCCCCCGCTTGGAACATGCTGAACGTCGAACGTCAAAGAGCCGACCTTCTGTTCTGCTCCGGCACATGAAGGCAGTATAGACATCCGCCACGGGAATATTTCTCGAAAGACCGATCCGTGTTATCGCGGTCGCGAATTCCCTGGCCTTGTCCGGTTCCCATGGATACGGAGGCGGTGTCACTAGGATGATGGGACACTGTCTTAGTGACGCTATGAGATCGACCAGCGCTGACAGATGCTTCTCGAATTCCGCCGAACCGGCGCCCCGCAATATGTCGTTAGCGCCTATGCTTATGACGGCAGCAGACGTGTCCGGTCCGATCATATCGACTGCCTCTACAAGCCTTGCCAGCGATGCATTCGCCCTGCTCATTCCATCCGCGGAAGGAACGCGAAGTCCGACGACCTCAACACCCAGGTCCGCAGCAAGTCTCTCGGACGAGAGCATGCGATCAAGCAGGAAGTCGTCAATGACTGCAAGGTTCCTGATCCGCCCGCGGGGAGCCAACTGCGTGAGCTCGCTTCGCCACGGTCGATCCGCAATCAGCACGAGGCCCGACCCCTTCTCCGCGTAAAGATTATCTCCTTCCGCGCGCACCGGCAATTTCGCGAACGGCGTCTTCTCGAATATCGTCCGGCCCGCTTCCAGCTCGACCCCGTAATGCAGAACCTTCCAGTCAATCGATGCGAGTTGACCAGCTCTAGCCTTTATCACGAATGCCGCAGGTGCGATGTTTGTGCCGTCTATCGGAACATCGTCATGACCCGACACGATCCGTCCGTTCCGGTGTCTCACCTTCCATTCAACACCGACCAGGGATTCTTTCGGGAGCTCTCCCGAACCGCGCACCGTCACCTTGACGCCTTCATCCGCGTAGCAGATGGGCGGCAACCCGACGAGTTCAAATGATCCGCGGTACCAGTCTGACGGCAGATCGAAACGGCAATCGACAACGCGCACAAGTTTCCGTTCCATTCCGCTCTCGGCACGTGCAGTCAGACTCACCTCGTAACTCCTGCCGCCCTCAAAGATATGGGTGCACGAGCTTCCTCCCTCGGGTGAGCCGTCCCCGAAGTCCCAGAAGAAATCGACTTTCTCCTTCGACGCAGTCGTGTTTCTCAAGATAACCGGCACAAACGCCACGTCGCAGTCTTTGATACCGTACGCCGTTCTCTTCTCGTAGGTGAAACTGGGCGAGAGCTCGCCGTCCCTGTGTTCGAAGCCGACCTGGCTTTCGCATTCCCCGGCCAGCAACGATTCAGTGGAAAGGGTTATGGCAATTTCGTTGCCTTCGACGATCCAGCCGGCCTCGACTTCGTCGCCGGCGCTTCGAAGGAACCCGAAAAGCTCAATCAGATGTGGGCCGGGTTCGAGCCTGACCCTCTCGCCGATCGACCATGTTGACGAACTCGCATCCGCGCCATCGAGACCGTACTCCGTGTCAGCCGCCATAGGCCGACCGTCCATTGCAACAAATGCCGTCGCGCCGGCTCGCACCGCGAAAGCACAACTTGCCGCTCTCTGGTCCTGGATGTATCCGCGCATTACTACAAGTCTCTGGCCACGTCTTCTTCTCCCTTCCTCATCCCATGTAAGATGAAACGATTCCAGCCAGTCTGGCCGACCTGAACGCCTTGCGGTTGAATACATGTACTGCATCTGCTCCCAACTCGTCGGAGGAGTCTGGCTTTCCAGGTCATAGTAGGTGCACTCGACCTGGTTGGATACGGGCGGGAGCGGGATTTCCACGGGGGGTTCGGTACCGAAACAATAGACATAGAACTTCGACCGGTCCTGGAGCGAACTGACGTCGACTACTGCCCAGAGCCGGTTGGAAAGAGCACATCGGATCTCCATCGGCAACGGCCTGGCGTCGTTGTCATAGGCGGACGCCATGACGGATCCTCGCCGCCACAACTCGGGAGCTTCAAGCATGACCAGAACGCGGCTGCTTGCGTCGCGCGGCACATTGAAGGCTGCGCGATACGGCCTGTTGGTGTCCGCCCATTGCCCGCCCCATGCGGTGCAGTGAACAAAGACAAGAAGTAGAATGGCACAATTGTGAGTTTTCATGCACCCCGCTCGGAAAGAACGGCGGTACTTTACATTGCCGAAACTTACGAAGAAAGGCCAATCTGGCCCGACAGCGGCTGCGGCGAGACCGCAACGCGGGGATTCAGAGCTCATTGTTCAGAGTTCAGGGCCGCAAGACAGGCAGCCTCGACAAACACAGTTGCTACCGGGGGTTGAGTCTCCAGTCTGTCCAGGGAGCACTCATAACAAGTGACGTCTGTCGAATAACCCGCACCCGGTCGGCTGCGGCCTTTGCTGAACTCCGAACGCTGAAGAACCCCTGAACACCTTCCCCATGACCCCGATTGCCACCCCTCTTTGCTTGCACGCAGGCAGGGGAAGCGTACAATCAGAACTGATTCTTGCCTGCCCTTCTGCAATGCAGAGGTGGCTCGGACAAGGCCACGGTGACAACAAGGAGAAACGAAGCATTGCGAAACCTCTTCCAGGGCAGGCGCAGGTTCGGCTTCACTCTTGTCGAGTTGTTGACGGTTATAGTCATTATTGCCGTCATCGCGTCGTTGACTCTCCCGGCAATCATAGGCGCCCGTAGGAAGGCGAACTGGACCCAATGCCAGAGCAACCTTCACCAGCTCAGCCTGGCATGGATGGACTATCGTTACCAGAACCGGGACGATACGCCGGACTGGCTCTCCAGTCTCTACCCGGAGTACTGCTCATCCGCACTGGTTTACGTCTGTCCCGGCGACCGGCTGGAAGGCAGGATCGACGGGTCGAAGCCGCAGGATCTGGTTGACAACGGCTCAGAGGCATTCAACAGCACCGACGACAACTGGGGCAACAACGGGATACCGGCATGCAGTTACTTCTACGAGATGTGCAACACCAACTGTGAATACGTCGGAGGGGTCCGTACCTGGAAGGAACAGAAGATTATCGAGCTTCAAGGCAAAGATCGAACCAGGTTCCCGGTGATTCGCTGTTTCCACCACTGGAAAGACAGGCGATACGAGGTCCGCTGGCCAGGCGCGGTTACGAATCGGATGGAAGGAATGACCATCAATGTTGCCTATGATGGAAACATCCTCTTTTCTTGCGAGAACTGGAAGGCAACTATTGTCCGGGTACACTAGCAGACTGTCGGACTTCCCGCCAGAGGCGGGTCTGCTTTTGGCACGATCCGCTTCTCTCCAAGTCCGCCATACTTCTAGATAAATCCCGATTTCATCGGGATTTGTTATGGGATATTGAGCGATTATGGATTGTGAAATTGAGAGGATCAACTTAAAGAACGACTGTGCCTTGATGGCGCAGAAATGCGTGATTCCGGGCTAAGAAAGAGTACAGGAGGAATATGTCCGGTGACAATCCGGCCTATTCGGTCAAAAACTTGCAGTTCGCGATGATGGCTCTATTCTTTCCTGAA
>SPBP01000235.1 GCA_004525935.1 Lentisphaerales bacterium
CATTTGATGTTGCTGCCAAGGTCCGGCAAAGCGCGTTGGTGGAATAGCTCAAACTGCTTTGTAATGCTCTCCTGCGATTCCCCCTCCAGCACCTTCAGGAGCAAAGACAGCTTCGTCACCTCGACAGCCTGAGTGTCAATGTCCACGCCGAAAATGTTATTCAGCACGATACGCTTCTTCTCAGCGGTGGTGAGTCGGTAGTCATTCCCGGCGCGGTACAGAACCTTACCGTGTTTCTGCGGGCCGTCAGCGACGTAGAAATTCCGGTGCCAGTCGATAAGGAACTGAAATGCTTCAATGAGAAAAGAGCCGGACCCGCAAGCCATATCGCAAAACCGAAGCTTCGCGACCTGGCGCGCGGTCTTGCCTTGAAGAATCGGCCCGATAGTGTGCCGGACAATCGCCTTTGTGATGAAGTCCGGCGTATAGAACACGCCGCCCGCCTTGCGGACCTCAGGTTTTTCCTCAACCTTGGCTTGGTGTCCGGTGGTCAGTCGGATGACCTTGCCCAGAAAGCGCTCGTAAACCTGGCCAAGAATGTCCGCAGACAAGACGGAAAACTCGTACGGGCTTTCCGGGTAGTAGAGATTGGCCAGAATATCCCTCAACACCTTGTCATCAAGGATCAGCGTCAAGGTCAGTTCATCCGGTGTCTCGGCTCGGTCCTTCTCGCCCTGGAAGTGGAATAAACCCGAGTTGTAGCGTTCGTCTGCCCGCTGGAAGAACTCGCAAAGCCGAGGATAGCCACGATCGCCGTTTCGCAGAGTCATCAAACGCCCATAAGGCTCAATACCCCGGTCCTCACAGATGCGGAGAAATATGATCCGGTCGATTGTGCGCTGAACCGAGAAATTCAACTCCCGCTGCGACAGGTCGGGATTGCGTAAGGCAATATTCCGGGCGAGCAAGTCGCGCCAACGCTCAATCTCCTCCAGAAACACGTCGTCGACACTGGCTGTCCCGCGTTTGCCCCTGGCGCCCTCGGCAAACTTGTCGAATGACCCTTTAAGTACAGCTTCGCGAGAGAAGATTGAAGCCATCTCGTCCCATTTGTCGGCGTATTGTTCGAATGTGAGATACATTACGCGAGCCACCGACGACGAATCGTTCTTGCCTGGCTTGACGCGACAGTCATAGACAGCGAACTCCTCAAAGTCGGTCAAGGTGCTCAAGGGGAGTTTCGCCGACCAGCCATAGCGTCGGAGTTGATATGCCGGGTGCGGGGCATCCTTGATGTTCACAGACGGTTTCTTGCACTCGACGAAGAACTTGCGCACACCGCCAATTCGGAAGCAGGAATCCGGCGCCTCGGTCGCGCCGCCGATCTTTAAGGCCTGCTCATGGATCACGTCCTTGTAGGCCTCTGCATAGCCCTGCTCGTTGTGAACATCCCAGCCAAGCGCCTTGAAAAACGGGTCGATAAACTCGACCCGGATTTCGGTCTCCTTGTATTGGCCGGACTCGTACGCTTCGCGCTGTTCGTCGTAGCGTTCAACCAGTCGTTCGATCTGTCGTGGAGCACCCATTTGGACCTCGTGATACTGAGGCGCTATTATAGCCGCAGACCTTCTGATTGCGAGACTCTTTAGATGAAAGCATTCTTCGACTCCCCGACACTGCCGCATTTTGACAAAGGACGCGTAATCTGCGAGGCCAGAAGGAGGCGTGTTTGCTATCACTGCCGGTGGTCACTTGTCTGTCGACCTCACCACAACATTGGGCCGAGGGTTCTCACCTGACAACTTGGAGAACATACGCCCATTCTATCTCACGTATGGCCCTGAAGAGATTTCCGAGACACCGTTTCGGAAATTGGGCGGGAAGAAAACCGAGACGCAGTCTCGGATTTGCCAGACGCCGTCTGTCTTTTGGGCACCTCAAAAGAACGCAAAACACACTATTGCATCAAGGAACAGCTCTGGTACTATCTCATCAGCACACCCGTCAAGCCTCTGGTCTTCGGATCACGCTCAATTCTGGCGGGTTTTTGTTTTCCGATTTCATCATGTTCTCAATAGACCGTATCAACAAGATAGCCGGTTCGGCCCGAACAGTCCCAGCCGGACTTGTCTTTATGTTTCTTGATAGTTACTGAACGCGTCTTTCGGCGGAAGCGCTTCCTGCAATAGGTGCATTCGACAATGTATGTGGGACCGTACGATGGTATCCTCGGTCTGGAGTTGCGCCTGGGTCGTGTGCTCAGCCTAGTCACGAATGAAGTGCTTCGACTGCCAGTCGTGGTGGGCTCAATTCTAACATTGCCGGTTTGAGTGAACTCGACCTGATACCTCGGTTTGAAGGGAATCTGCGTGACATTTATGGCCAAGAGGCGGTCAACCCGAAACGCTCTGTGAGCACGTCTGTCCCTGTCGAAGGCATGCAGGATGATGTTGCCGTCCAGTGTTCTGCGCAGAGAATACGGTTCAATAGTACGTCGGGTTCTTTCGCCGCCTTCCTTTCGGTAGTCAATTTCGACACAGAGGTAGTTCGCTCCGGCAAAACGGACTGGTTCCAACGGAATGCCCTGGCCCCAGGCATAGACCGTAACTGGCTGCGTCCACGAGACATCCTCACCAGTCGCGGCGGGAATGGTCGGCAGGACCTCGGCTGCCACTCGCTCCTCAAGCCAGTCAAAGAAGTCTTTCATGGCATCCACATACAGACTGTGCGGCGGTAGATTGGGCAACTGGTGGGCAAGCATGTTTTCCCATTCGGACTCCAGCTCGGGGTAGACCGGTGAACTCATGATCCCGTCATACGACGGCACGTCTACGCCCTTGCTTTCGCACTTCCGATGAAGGACTTCACGTATGAGGCCAGGCTCCTTGCGGAGGTCAGAATGCCTGTGCATGTTGACAACGTCGTAGAGATCTCGCGGCCTCGTACGTTCTCCCAACGCTCGTATCTTTTCTGCGAAGAGCTCTTCGAAGGAATAGCACCTGACCGTCCCATCGCCGGGCAGTGCGTCTGTGAATGCGTGAGCGATGGTCCGCAGCACAGGAGGCCTGGCCAGTTTCTCTTCTGCGTTCAGATCGAGTTTGATCAGACCGGCAGAGGGCGCCTGCCTGGGGCCTCGGTAGTAGACCCGTCCCTCGGACGAGCTTCCGCCGGGCCTGAGTTTCATTCGTCGTGGCTGGATCGTGAAATCAAGACCCGAGGCATCATGGACGCGTGCAACCACATCGTCCAGCATGGGAAGAACATCGTCCGGGGTGAATGGCCCAGCCGGCAGGACGGTGAAATCCAAATCCTCTGAGAAACGGTATGTCTCGAAATAGCATTTCTTCAGGCAGGTGCCCCCTTTGAAGATCCACGCATCCCGCAAGACGGCATGGGAACCGATGCCCCATAGAAGCCAGCCAATGACGTAGTCTTTTTCGATTACGTCTTCGCGCAGGCTCCATTCTGTTTCGAGGTTCTTAATTTCGGAATGCTGTATCATGGCATCAGCCGCCCATTCCCAGATTGACGTTGAGTTGCAGGTTCCACCGTCGAACGAGTTTGCCACACGCAGGTCTTGAGGGATCCAGTTTTGAGTACCCCGCACTTACATTCTCAAGGCAGAACGCCACGATGTCGGGGGCATTGGTGTTGAGTGCCTCGATGACATAGCCCAATCGCTTGATCGCGGCACGGTTCTTCAGCCTCTCCAGACACACCCGTAGCTCATCGTCGTTTCTATGCTCGCCCGCGAAGTACTCGCCTGTGATTTCGCTGACGTGCTTCATGCCTCCACCGAGGCTCGGCATATTCAGAATATCTGCAACGGTCCGGGAAGGAGAAGAAACGGAGATCCTGACGTTGTTACGCCAGACAGATGCCAACGAGAAGAACTTCCAATCGGGCGTTCTGGTTAGAACGTACTTCGTGCGTTTGACGACCGGCGATCTGTCGCGCACGGACGACGTTGTGAATGCGACTACGTCCGCAAATATCTGGTCCGTCAACCCCCAGTGCTCGGCAGCGCTCCAGCCGCCAATGTAGCAGGGGGAGAACACCGTGTTTGCCACGATCCACGGGTCCTCTCCCCATTCTGAAGGACTACTGGCATCAAGAGGTACCGTGATGTATATCCCTCGCCGTATGCGCGAGAGCCAGCCTCTCGCGCACCAATAGCGGAGAAGGGAACGAACCTTTGGGCGAGGGAGTCCAAGGGTTGCTGTTGCATCGTCGATCTTGAACGGTCTGGGGTAATCTCGATGTAACCGGGATAGGAGGTCCCGATGATTTTTCGATATGCCGGACGCATTATCTCTGGTATATCTGGTTGTCATTTATGCTCACCTGATTGACAATACTGCGCTTACACTATACCGGTCGGCTTATGAAAGCAAGCTAGTTTCTCGAAATCCTTGGGCCTGACTGTGCTCGCGTGTGATTGAGAGCCCGAGAACCAGCGCGAAGCAGGGATTTGAGAAGGGGGTCAGAAGTCGAGCATCCCTCGACACCACGGACCCGATTTTGCAGCGTGGTGACCCGGCACCAGCCTGCGCCAAGCGTTGGGCAGGCCTGCCATGTCAAACTTGATGCGCACCGACCGGCGCGCAGAAGTCAGACGCCTCAGCCATACTCCGTACCCGCATGGGGGAGTTCGAGTGAGCCTGCGGCAAGGACCAGGCCCTGCTCCGCGGCCTTCGCCATCTCTTGCCACAAGGTAACCC
>SPBP01000272.1 GCA_004525935.1 Lentisphaerales bacterium
AATCTACTGCATGACGCTCAGAACGGTCCTGCGCATCGGGCTTGGCAGGATGCGGCTTAGCGGAAAAGCGGGAACGTGCCGGGCAGTTCTGGCGGGGGCCGGCGACGACGCGGCGGCGGTAGAGAGGCGAATCGTTGAAGCGCCGTGGCTCGGGATCAAGATCGTCGAGCGAATTGATGCAAGCAAGATGTCTGAGGACGGGTTGGACAGGCATATATCCGAAGCCGTCACTCGGACGGGCGCCGAGATGATTCTGTGTGCAGACAGGGCTCTGCCGATATCCGTTCTGATGCGGATCATGGAGGTAGCGGAAGAACTCGACGTCAGGTTGAAGGCATTGTCGGCGGACTTTGAGGTGCTGGTCAACCAAGCCGGGCTGAGCACAGACATGTTGCACGGGCTCCCATTTGTTCATTTCCCGGCGCCCTCTGAATCGGGGACGTGGCAGTGGGTAAAGCGGGGCCTCTCCGTGGGAACGTCGGCCATATTGATGGTGCTGCTCTTGCCGATCTTCGTTGCGATAGCGGTGTTCGTGGGGCTTACAAGTCGAGGGTCGGTGTTTTTTGTGCAGGAACGGATAGGGTTCAATAGAAAGCCGTTCCGGATGTATAAATTCCGGACTATGCACAACCGTGCCGATCGGGAGCAGGATCAGATAGAAGTACAGAACGAAGCGGGGGCTGGCCTTTTCAAAATCAAACAGGACCCTCGCATTACGCTGGCCGGCCGGCTTCTGAGAAGGTTCAGCCTGGACGAGCTTCCGCAACTGGTCAACATTCTGAAGGGGGATATGACACTCGTCGGGCCGCGACCTCTGCCCTGGCGGGACTTCAAGAACTACTATGAGGAATGGCACTACAGCCGACACGGCGGGTTGCCGGGGCTGACGTGCCTGTGGCAGGTATCAGGCAGGAGTGAACTGGATTTTCACAGCATGTGCCTTCTGGATATTTACTACCTGAGAAACCAGGGGGCACTCCTGGATTTGAAGATACTGCTGAGAACGGGTTGGGCCGTCCTCTTTGCTCGAGGCGCCTACTGAGCAGAACTTTGCGTTTGCTCATCAGTGCGCGCCCGCGCCTCGGCCTCAAGAAGCTCGGCAAGAAGATCCTCGTCCGGGGCAAGCGCGCGCGGAGCGCCGACTTCCCCTTCCATGTTCGTTGCCGAGGGACCGGACGGAAGGTGTTGTTCGGTCGCGGAGTAAAGTGTTCCGGTGGGTGATGTGGGCACAATTTGCGGATACAACTCGCCGATGCATCGGACCAGCCGCTCAATGTCTTTGTGAGGATCGGTGCCACAATCGGTTGCAACGGCGACATACGCCCATCGTTGCATCACATTGAAGAACGTCCGATCAACAGCCATCCACCACAACCTGTAAAGGTGCGAATATGTTTCCCGGCCGATCCCTACGAACCAGTAAGCGTAGGAGGTATGGCCGGCGCCTGACCTGTGAAGATCGAGGAGCATGACTTTCAAGGGGGGACGTCCCTCGAGGGGTACGTCAAGGACGCGGCTGCCCTGGATCGTATATCCCTGTGCCGGCAGACACTGTTGCGGCCTGTGGATACTCTTCTGGTGCGCGCCGCCGACGACTATGGTGACAAGGAACTGGTTCTCGGCTTGGTCGGTATAGAGCTTCTTGACGATGGTGGTGTCCGGCGGCAGCACAACACTCTCTGCGAGCGAGATTGGGAAAAGCGGCCCGCCGCAATCGGGGCACGCGTCTGCACCGCCAGTCTGCCGTGCTGTAAATGCGTGCAGGCATTGCTCGTCTTGACAATAGAGAAGGTCGTCACCGGAATACTCACCGAGGATGTCCGGGAGACGCAAGAGCACGCCCAACTCGTCGGCTTGTCGGATTCCCGGCTGCAGCGCCGAAAAAGCACACATTGCCGCCAGCAAGGCGATCACAAGGATCAGTCTTCTTTGTCTACCGGTTTCCATTCACGTAGCTTTCTGGAGGGGATGGCGTTCAGAAGATTACCCGTGGCAATCATCAGCAGTACCGCGACAGCGAAGACGATCAGGCCGGACGCCTGCTCGTAGACTCCCTGTGCAAATTCCTGGCCACAGGATGCGGCAATAAGCGCAACGACAAGTATACGACTGATGTTTCCAATCATGGCAATAGGAACAGAAGCTGCGAACAACAGAAGCTTTCGGAGAAGCCCCTTCTGGGCAAAGTGCGCATATGCTGCTGCGATGGCTGACAGCGCAAGCAGCGACCTGAGACCGCTGCATGGGTCGGCGACATTGAAGTGGAACCCGCCGCCGACGGAGGATGCGATGATAGTCCCCACCCTCTCCGTCTGGATGCCGACCCCGTTCAGGAGGGCGGCGGAGATGGTGCTTACGAAGATGCGGAGCGGCACGGTGATATCACTCAGAAAACTGAGCGGGATACAGAACACCAGGTAGGCACAGGGAAAGAGAAGGAGGGCTGCGACGCGCCGGCCATACAGGTACAGGGGAATTCCCCACAGGAGCCCGATAAGAGAAAGCAGGGAAAGCCTCGTGAGTTGTGCCCGAACCCCGAACACGTAGAGCATCAACGATAAGAGAATGACAACCAGCCCGGCCATGCTGGCGGTCTTTTCGGCGGAGGCGAGCTCCTTACGCCGCCGCCATATTGCTACCGCGCTGACTATCGGGATCAGCCACCCATGGGAGAGGTCGCCGCCCGATCCACTCCAGCGGTCAACCATCCATCGCAGTGCCGATCCGATGCCGGACTTCGGCCCCTGGGTATGGCCCATCAGCCCGTAGAGAATCCAGAGCTCGAGCAGAAGAATGCCAAACAACACCAGTTCGTATCGCCCACGGGGTCTTCTGTCCCCGGTGCATGTTCCGACTTCTTTCACGTTATGGTCTCTTCGGCCTCGTTTGTCTGCGCTTCGTGTCGTGAGTCCTCGTAAGCGGCCTTTGCTATTACTGCCAGCATAAGCTGCCAGCTCGGGAAATGCCCTACGATCCAGCAGAAGACGACCCAGATAAGAGCGCCGGACACGGCGAGGAAATAGAATGCATGCCTATAGTCACAAACTCCGTCCCTCAGCAGGACGAACACCACGTCGCGCAGCAGCCACCAGAAGAGGAGAACGTACAGAATTGCGCCACAGAGGCCTAGAACGGCCAGGACAGTCCAGAGCCCGGCCTCGTAAGATCCCATACCTGCGGCGACCTCGGCTTTGACTCGCATATCGGCCGACATTCCCAAGAACGCGGCCTCGTCGAAAGATTGCACCCTATGTCCCACGAGGAATGAGCGTGGCGATTCAAGCCACCGCTCCGCTGCTCGTCGCATGAGGTGGCGGTGCCAGTAATCGCTGCTGGCCACCATCTTGTGTACTTCGGAATTGGGCCCCGGGATAACGAGAATGGAAAGGGTTCGGCGGACAAGACGAGGCATCGGGTTGAGGACCGTAGAATCACTGCTCAGAAACAGCACGCTACCGAGGAGGCTCAGGGCAATCGTCGACAGCAGGACAAACCGTTTATGAAACGCGGCCCAGCATAATGCGATTGCGCAAAACACACCGAGGCTGACGCGGCTTCCACCCAGCAATACAAGACCCCCTCCCAGGATAATCATCAATACGTGGAACAAACTCTTGATTCGCGATTGGGCAAGGCGGGCGTAGCAGAATGCCACTGGCACCAGCACAAGCGCGGACTCGCGGAGGTCAACGCCCCCTGAGTACGCGGCGGGGAACACAAAGCTGATGACGGGAATGTAGAGCACCCGGGGCCAGAAGTAGCCGACAAGGCCCAGGCAGACACGAAGCGACGCGCTCACATATATCACGGCCAGAACGAGCCGGAGAAGGCGGGTAGACCCGAACCAGTAGAAGGTGAACAGGAAGATCAGCGGCCAAAATCCTCTCAAGTAAACTCGGCCTATATTCCCTACTCCCCCTTCTCCGGCGAGGATCGATATGTAGA
>SPBP01000204.1 GCA_004525935.1 Lentisphaerales bacterium
CGCTTGAGGAGCGGTTCCAAGCATCGCCCGATGCCGATGGCTTTGGGTTGTTCGACTGGGCCGAACACGTCGCTGGCATTGGCTTTGTTGCCTGCCAGACCTACCTCACCGCAACAGGCGCCTGCGCGCGCATTTCGAAGGCCATCGCGCTGCAACTTGGGCCGCGGCATGAAGCCAGCGGTCGGCCCATTGTCATGGCCATCAACTCGGCGGCCAACTTCTGGAAACACTATCCAGAATGGCCACTCGAGAAGAAGACCGACCGACAGGATGCGGTACGCCGTGCCTTCGATGATCTTGGATTTTCGGCAGATGGCGAATATCCACTCAGCGGAATCCTTACAGAGCTGACCTACGGCGTCGCCCGTTTCGGCGCACTCTTGGTTCCGCTTGAGCAGTGGCGCGATGAACTGATGAAAGGGGAAGCCCAACAACCAAATTGAGGGTATTTCTTGCTACGCGCGAAAACCCTCATTTGAGACGTTGGGGCAGGAGATCAAAGAGGATGAATGAGACCGCAGAACGCAGGCCGAAGCGGTGGCTTCTGATCCTCGCGGGCTGGATTGTCGCCCTCGGTTGCAGCGCAATCCTCATCGCGATCCGTGCGCCCCGTGTCCATGCCATCGACCCCACCATGCCGTTTCTCATCACCCCGGTGTGGGTCGTTTCATTTGCTCTCGTTTCCGTCGGCACATTCCGGCTGACACGATTCATGAAGAACATGGTCGCCCGAGCCGTGGTCACCATGGTTGCTGTCTCCGTCCAGTGCTTCGCGTACTACCTGGCACTGCTCGTGCCGGCCATCTACATTCACCTGTGGGCCGGAGGAAACCTGTGAGAAACAATGGAGAGGCCCCAACAACACCTCGAACCGTATTTTCAATCCGCGCGGACGCGGCTTGAAAAACGGTTAAGGTGAGCGTTAGAAATAGGAAAGGGAAGATTAACATGAGAACCATAGTACTTGTCGTATCATTACTGATGACCCTTGGTGTTGCTAAAGCCCAAGAAGCATTCTTTATGCAAGACCTTAGTATTGAGATATCAGAAGCACAATACGATCCTCCTGTGTCTTTAAAGAAGACAGGGGATTTTCTAGTGTTGAAAGTGACAATTGAAAACGACTCCAGAGAGTACACCCAGAGGAGAGAGGAGATTTACAAAACACTGAACGCTCTCGTCACAGCAGCAGAGAAAACAGCCAGCATTAAGCTGCACTCCGGAGAGTATCCCATTGACAGAAATAACTATAAAATAACACTTGAACAAGGGAGCAAAAGGGCAGACACCTCTACTGCGGACATTTTCGTCAAGATACCGTTAAAAGGAAACGACGACATTCCCAGATTGACAGAAGAGTTGCGTGGGTTTGTGTCAGGAGTAACGATTACAGGACGGACAGAACTGTTTCCAGGCGAAGTGGGATTGAGCATTGTAGATCCAGAGCAATATAGATCTGAATTGATTGAAAGAATAGCTGAAGATACAAAGAAAGTCGCAAGGATATGTGACAGTACCTACAAGGTCAGTGGACTTGACAAGAAGATGAAGACAAGACGAGTCAGCGTGACAGAGATAGAGTTGTATCTGAACTACTCATTCGAGATACTTCCAGAAGAAAAGGCAATCATTTCTAACAAATGAATGCAGACTATTGTCGCTAACGCGCCAAAGTCTGATTCACGACGTTCGGTGAGGAGATAAGATGAAACGAGATATGAACCTGATTCGGCACCTGCTCGCCTACGTCGAAGAGCAACCGGCTGGCAGCATCGTTCAGCAGGTCACCGTTCCCGACGGAACCGACGGCCCCACAGTCGGCGAACACATCGACCTCATGATCGAGCGACGTCTGATCGAGGGTGACGTTGTCGATGTCAACGCACCCGCATTCGTGATCCAGCGGCTCACGTGGGAGGGGCACGATTTTCTCCAAGCGGTCCAGAACGACACCGTCTGGCAGAAGATCCTTGGCAAGGCCAAGGATCTCGGTGGGTCCATGACCCTTGAGATTGCGAAGGAACTGGGCAAGAAATACCTCATGGAAATTGCTGGTGTGTGAAACCACAGATCACCGAACATGACGCCGGAGCATAATTGCAAAGGCCGCGGACGGCCTTCGGAAAATGCTCAGCGTCGGCGTTGGGCACATAAGATAGTAGGAACAGACATGCATCTCGCGAAAGGGGAGGCACCCTATGCCCGTTAAAATCGCCGTCGTTGGCACCGGTAATGTGGCTCGGAACAATTACCTTCCGTATCTATCAAAACAGAAAGATGTTGTTCTGACGTATTACTCGCGCACCCGATCGAAAGCCGAGGCGTGTGTCGGGATTTTTGGCGGGCGCGTAGCCAATTCCATCCGGGAACTCCTCGCGGATGAACCCGATGCGGTGCTGGTGCTGACGGCGGAGACGCAACGGTTCGAGGCCGCCATGGCGCTGCTCGAAGGCAAACCCAAGCGGCTTTTCTTCGAGAAGCCGCTCGTAGCGCAAAACGGGCAGGCCAAGGTATGCGAGGACGATTTCTTCAAGGCCCGGGAGGTTCTTCAGCACGCCAAGGCTGTTGGCGCGGAAACGGCTATGGTCTTCAACTATCGCTTTTTCGAGCAGACGGTCCGCGCACAGAAGATGATCGACGAACGCCGTTTCGGCGAACTGACGCAGGCTTCGCTTTTCGTGAATTATGCCTGCTGGAGCCACTGCATCGACCTGCTGCATCTCTTCGGCGGGCGGGCGGCGCGGATTTCGGCGCTGGCGGGGGAGGTTCCGTACAATAGCGCCGTGGATGTGATCGGCTCCTTTCAGTTGCTGAATGGCGCCAGCGGGACAATCCTGGGCACGAGTGGAAGTGATTTCAATTTGCCGCTGTACGATCTGATCTTCAATTTCGAGTGCGGCAACATGCGCTTCAGCGATCTGGACGGTCCGTTGGAAATTTTCGATCCCACCACGCGCTACCGTGAGTCACACCTGCTCATTGGCAACCACTCGCGCTGGGACCAATACCAGGCATCCTTCGAAAAGTCACTGGCGGCCTATCTGGATTCGATCCGGCGTGGCGCCCCCCCGCCAGTGCCGGGACTGGCCGGACTTGAGGAGCTTCAATTCGAGGCCGCCCTGCAGCGGTCGATCGCGCAGAAACGGCCGATTGACATCCAGCAGGAATTCTCGCTGGACACATAAGGAGGTTGTCGGATGCAAAGCGTCAAATTGGATGGCAAACGGAGCGTGCGCGTGGTCGAAGTGGCCGACCTTGTACCCGGAGCAGGCGAAGTTCTGGTCGAAACGGCTGTTTCGGCGCTCTGCGGCAGCGAATTGCATGGCTACGACGGTGATGGACAGGAACAGGGCAATAGCGGCCACGAAGCCGTCGGCTCAATCGTCAAGCTTGGTGCGGGCGTATCCAACCTACAAGTCGGTCAGCGGGTCGGGGTGAGCGCCATCGCCGGTTGTGCAAGTTGCGCGTACTGCGCCCAGGGGCAGTATACATGGTGTCCGAAGCTGAAGTTCTACGGGAACATGCATGCGGAGCGGTTCCTGGCTGCTGCCAACGCCTGTCATCCGCTGCCTGATGATGTCTCGTGGGATGCGGGCGTATTGCTGACCGGCGATGGCCTGGGCGTGCCGTATCACACGTCCACCAAGATCTCGTCGCCGCAGATACAGACGGTGGCTGTGTTTGGGGTCGGTCCGATCGGACTGGGCAATGTTCTCATGCAGGCGCATCTGGGCCGTCGCGTGATTGCCATCGACATCTCCCCGGCGCGGCTGGCAATGTCGAAACATCTGGGCGCCAGCGATGTCGTAAACGCCAAGGAAAGCGATCCGGTCGCGCTCGTGCGCAGTCTGACCAACGGCGTTGGCGCTGACGCCTGCATAGAGGCGGCGGGCCGCCCGGAGACGGCCCTGGCTTGTTTTGCCGCCGTGCGCACAGCCGGTACAGTGGTCTTCAACGGCGAACAGAAGGCGCTGCCCATCTCTCCCAGCGAGCAGTTCATCCGCCGCGACATCACGGCGGTCGGCGCCTGGTTCTACCACTTCTCCGAGTTCGGCGGGATGCTGGCGCTCTATCGCAACGGATTGCGCGTGCGGGATCTGATCTCGGATCGCTATCCGTTCTCCGAAGCGCCGGCCGCGTTCGAGAAGTTCGCCTCCGGCCAATCTGCCAAGGTCATCCTTGACTACCAATAGGAGTGTCCAACCACCGCCTGCACTTTACGTCGCGTTCCGCGCCGAAAGTGAGGCGCGGCGTGTTCGGCCAATGAGAGAAAGGTGGTGAGACATGGCTGACTCAACGCTCGAATGCCCGCACTGCGGTCAGCACCTCCAAGTTCCTGAAGAACTCCTCGGGCAAACCGTCGACTGTCCATCGTGCAAAGGGCAAATCAGCCTACCGAAGCCTGTTCCCACATCTGTCGCCGTGCATAGTCAGCGACCTCCGCTCCAAGCATCACCCCCAGCTCCACGGCCGCCGGTCTCCCCAAAGAAGACCACATCAGCACTCGTCATTGTCGCAATCATCCTGTTTGTCTGGGCTACGCTTGCCAGCGGCTGGACCGGGCTTAGCGAAATCGGACTCGTCTTGCTCGGTGGCAATCCTATCTCACTGGTTTCTGCAGTGCCCATGCTTGCGTTAGGCATTGCGTCCGGCCTCGCTGCGGTCGGAATGATTCTGAGAAAACGCTGGGCCAGCGTCCTTACAATGGTCTTGCTTCACCTGTGGACCGTGATGTGTGGCATCATGATCCTCGCAATGCACGCCTTCATGTCTGCGCGTGCAAGCATGGGCAAGACAACATACAACCCCGGCACCGACCTTCTTTTCCCTGCATGCATTATGATTTGTTTCGCAGGATTCTTTCTGTTTCTAGCGATCATGTTCACTCGGAGCGAGAAAATCAAACGTCACTTCGCAATCTTGAAACCATAGAAGAAAGATGGCCGAACCAGTGAGTGGACACGTATTTTC
>SPBP01000457.1 GCA_004525935.1 Lentisphaerales bacterium
ACCTGGAAGAGAGAACGGCGCTGTGTTGGGAGGCGATAAAGGAACTCCACCTGATCTTCTGCAAGATCTATCGAGGATAACAAAGATGTCTGATTCAGAGCGTGTGGCGATCCATGACAGCGGTCCGCAGAATGCCACGAAGTCCCGATATTGGGTGTTTCGTCATTCGGATTTCTTTGGGTATTTGGGTATTGGGGTACTTCGTCATTGAATGGCACGTATCACAGACACGATTCATGAAAAACAGGTCTTATCTAAGTGCCATTCCAGTCTAGTCCTGATCCCTGAACACCTCATCTGTTCAGCCCTGACGAATCGCATTTTGTCGCGTTAAGGCCGGGTTTGTATCATTTCTGAGCGGTGGGCCGATAGACGCGTGGTTTCAGGTTTCAGGTTTCGGGTGTCAGGCTGAAAGAAGTGGCATTGCGGGTTTTAAAAGGAACTAGCGGCAGATGATCACAGATATATAGCCGTCCCGTTTGTAGCCATCAACATCCCAACCGCAGCACAGCCTCACAAGCCCACGCCCCACATTGGCAATTCCTGGCACCTGTCCGCCATATAGGCGGATCCGCCTCTGGCGGAGAACCTGAACACTGACACCTGAATCCTGCGCCGATTCTTCGGCGCTGTCATCTGTTGCCAGGCCTTGATTTTGCGAGGTAGACCTGGTACAATTCCAGCGTCTTAAATGGATTTTATAGGTAAACAGCCTGTTTTGGGGGAGGAATTGAAATGAAGCCAGCCCTGTTGCTCATAGGTATTGTTGTTGTGTGTGTGGTGTGGGTGTCTCCTGCCTTTGGTGATGGTAATATCCGACCTCCCGATACGGCATTCAGCAACAACATGCCTGTCGCGACAATGAAGACTCTCAATCAGCTTGAGCCTCGACAGGCCATACTGTCGCTGCCGTTCGACATTGTCAGGCCCGGTTCATATTACATTACCACATCCCTTACGGGCACGAACGGGCATAACGGCATCACAATTGTTGATGCGAGCGACGTTAAAATCGACCTCAACGGATTTGCGTTGAACGGAGTAGAGGGATCGTACAGCGGAATTCTTGCAACGGGTGACAACTGCCACAACATCTCCGTAATCAATGGCGTGCTTAGGAATTGGGAGCAGGCGGGGCTTGATCTGTTCGTTGCCGCCGAGAGCACAGTTTCCGGCGTCACTGCGTTTCAGAACACGGGGGACGGCATTATCATTGGGATAAATTCAAAGGTCACCGGTTGCGGCGCCTTCAAGAATGCAGCTGACGGTATTTCAGTGGGAGACAATGGCACGATTACGGACTGTAAGTGCAGCGATAATGATGGCAGGGGAATCTATGCCGAAGCTGGCACGAAGATCCTTGAGTGTTTCTCGCGTCGCAATGGCACAATTGCCAAAGTGTCCGGCATTGAGGCCGGACGGTATGCCAGCGTGATGAACTGTGTTGCACTGGAAAATGGCAAGCACGGGATTCACATCAAGGAAAAGTCGCAGGTCGAAGGCAATACCTCAGGTAACCATGCTTCTGGTGCAGGGATATATGTTGAGGGCAGCAATAACCGGATTGAAGGCAACAGTGTATCGGATAACCTTACGGGGATTGCCCTTGAGCCGGGTCAGGCGACGGGCAACCTGGTGGTACGGAATGTTGCGAGCGGGAATACAAACAATCTGCCACAGATATCGAATAATGCGTTCGGCCCCGTTGTAACGGCCGGGGATGGAACGATTGTGAGCATGAGTCCGTGGGCTAATTTTGACGTGACGAACTGACCGCAGTTTGTGTCGGCCCTGCATCGAGCTCTGGGCCCAGTGCGTCAGGAAGGCGGATTCCACCAGCAGGCGCCCTTGTTGCGGATGGTGTCACGAGCACGTTCTCTCACGGCTTCCATTTCGGCGGGTGCAAGCACGCTTGAGGCGATCACTGCGGCGAAGGCTGCAACCTGTTCATTGGGATAACTCAGGCCAAGCAGGGCAACATCGGGCCCACAGGTAAGAGTGTAGTCAATGCATTCCTGTTAGTGCCTCAGCCTGCCGTTTGTGCGAAGAAAAACAAGAAAACTCGTGGACGGCAGGCTGAGGCACTAACAGGAATGCATTGACTACACTCTTACCTGTGGGCCCGATATTGCCCTGCTTGGCCTGAGTTATCCCAATGAACAGGTTGCAGCCTTCGCCGCAGTGATCGCCTCAAGCGTGCTTGCACCCGCCGAAATGGAAGCCGTGAGAGAACGTGCTCGTGACAC
>SPBP01000083.1 GCA_004525935.1 Lentisphaerales bacterium
CGGCGACGGTGGAGTTGGATCCGGTGACGGTGCGTGGTGGGAGCGGCATGGTGTCGGAACTGAAGTGGTTTCTCCTGATGAAACTGTCGACGAAGAGCTGATCCGCGTAACCTTCAGGTACCTGGACTCCGTATATGATGAGGGCCCCGACTCTTTCGAGTACTATCTTGGAGATGAGTGGACCCAGGTCGAACGTTTTCTGAGACGAGATGTCGGCACGTCGTTTGACATCCTGGTGGTCGCGCCATACCTGGTTCGGGATGGCCTGCTCTACAAAGAGACGCCTGTGGTTACTGTGGAGGAGCCAATCGATGCGGTCGACTCAGCCACTTCACTCCAGGTATTACTGGCGTTCTATCCTACGAATATTCTCTATACGGATCCGAGCTGGACGGCCTGGCTTATTGCGACACCGTTTGGCGGAAACGGGACATATGTTGCATATGAGTATGAGTTCCTCCTGTTGCATCACGTATGGAATCCCACATGGAGCCCGTCGGCGCTGACGGGCGTCGTAAATACGTTCGACTGGAATTACAGCATTAAGTATCGGGTCCGCGTCCAGGATTCGACATCGGCATGGAGCCCATGGAGCAACGAGGCGTATCTTTACGTTACGGATTCAGCGGTACCGGATCCATCGAAGACGCAGAGCGGTCTATAGCTCGTGCTGCCGGGTTGCCCAGGGCGGCGGGGATCTCCGAATCGTTGCATGCGGGAAGCGTGGGTGCCATGGTGGTTGCAGTCTTAATAGTGGTGATCGTGTTTTTGACCGTATGGGGCGCAGGTGTATTCCCTGTGTCTGTCTGCATATGTGCTGCCCTTCTTGCGGCTGCGGGCGCCCGGGTACTCATCTCGAGAGGCGAGGCTGTTGCTCGTATGCCTTCGCGGACAGGATGGCTCGCGTTACTCATCCTGACATACATATTGCTGCAGTTGCTGCCTGTTCCCCGAGTTTTCGAAGGCATGACCGGCAGTCGGCGGCGTGAGCAGAATGTCATCGCACGCGAGGCAATCGACAAGGCAGCGGATCTAGGGTTGATTGAGGCTAATTCGGCGAGATTCAGCCTGACCCGCAACAGGGCGGGAACGTTACGCACAATTATGCTGTTTATATGCGCAGTGTCTGCTGCCATTATCGGCGCTTCATTGCCTGAACGGACAAGGGCCGTCTATCTGGCATTTCTTATCGCGTTGATGGCTGTGGTGTCAGTACTCGGATTCTTACATCAATGGGTATTGCCGGCGCACAAGACTATATGGTGGTTCTGGACCGTGCCGCATGGGAGACCGGTTGGTTGCTTTGTGAGCCGGACCCACCACGCCGGCTACATCGCACTTGCAGCGCCGTTGGCATTGGCTTCTGCCATCGGGTCACTCGGGGCAAAGCGGATTGCCCGGTCGGCGCTGTATACGGTCCTGTTCGTTGTAATCAGTTTCGGCGTTCTGACGTCACTCTCCAGGGGCGCGGCAGTTGCCTGGGCGGCGTCTTGCATTGTTGTCCTCGCGAGCTCACTGGTTTACAGCTCCCTACCGAGGCGGGTTCTCGTAGTGGCAATAGCTCTAGTGGCCGTGATATGTGCCGTGGTTGCTGTTGTCAGGATTCCGAAAACAGAGGTCACGAATGTGGTGGTTGATCGGCTGAGCACTCTTGAAGAACCCCTCGCAATCGACAGTGCCAAGTCGAGGTTTGGCGTCTGGCGAGACAGCGGTTCCCTTATTCGGGATTTCGCGATCCTGGGTGTGGGAGCAAACGGATTCCGCATGATCTATCCGGGGTACAGGACGAACACGGAGCGAAAGTCATTCACGCATGCGGAAAACGAATATGTTGAACTTGCTGTAGACGGCGGACTACTCGGCATGCTGCTCGTTCTTGGTTTAGCAGTGTCTCTGGGCCTGGCATTTGCATGCAATGCTCGTGACGGCGTGATGCCGTCGGTCCTCGTACCGGGTCTTCTGGGCAGCCTAGCGGTGGTGCTCGTGCATAACGCGGTCGACTTTCCGTTACATGCTCCGGTCTACTCGATAGTATTTGCTTCTCTCGTCGGCATTGCTGTTGGAAGGGCTCCCGGTCAGCAGGATGAGGACATGTCGCGCCGACGCCGGGTACGCCTCGGCGCAGGTATTCTCGCGGTCTGTGCGACTGCTGCGACGGTGTCGCTGTTGCCGGGCATCATGATCGCATATGAGTTGGACTCTCCTGATGTCATAGTTGAGGCGGATGCTGAGTTGCTCGCAAGGGGATTGGAGGGCGCACCCACCTCGTGGCAGACGTGGTACCATTTCGGCGCCACGCTTGGTCAGCCCGGCAATCGACCGAGTAACTTGTTGGCTGAGCAGTGTTTCAGTCGAGCTACGAGCTACGATCCGAACAACTATAGGTTATGGGAAGCCGTGGGCCACAGACGGCTAGGGATGGGCAACGAGGCTGGGGCTGACGAAGCTTTCGATCGAATGCAACGTTTGCGGAGTTGGAAGCGGCGTGCGACTGCGCGAGGGGGCGGTTACTGATGAATCATTTTCTACTCGGCATGTCGATACCGCTATGCGTATTCGGGATTGTGTATTCGGTGCGCAGGTTTCGTGCGTCGTTTGTCATGCTGGTATTGTATCCGCTGTTGATGCTGGCGCTTGGCATATGGGCTGTGGTTCCTGATATCCCGCGAATCTTGAGAATGAACAGGCTGTATGATCGGCTGGCTGTGGACCCGAGAACCAACATATTCCTGTGGCATTATCGGATCGACCAGGTCGAAACCGATTCGCCTTTATACGCCACGGTCGCCATTGCTGTTTTCGCGGGTGTGTTGTTCATTGCGTGGCGCGAACTGAAGATGAGGGAGAACGAGCGTGGCTGACAGGCTATTGCATTTTGCCACCGGCATGGTCCTTGGACTGGTGTTATTCGTGCCGGGCGTCGTGCGTGCATGGCGAGCTGGTGACCGCCTTTCGCCGGTGCTTGGCAGAATGATCGTGACGGGACTGACGGTTGGAGGTCTGGCCGTGGTTCCGTCGGTTCTTTCAAGGATTGGCGTTCCGTCGGCCGTCTGCCGGGGATGGTGGATGAATGTGTTTGTGTTTCATCCGCTACTTGATCGATTACGACCAGGTGGTCTGTTGATCGGGGAGGTCGCAACGATCTCATTATTCTGTTGCCAATACGTTCTTGTGCTGGTTGCGCTGCGATGTCGTCGAAAGCAAGGGGCGTCGCAAGGTTGCACGGATGGCTGAGGCGAGGGCGTAACGGGGTTACTGCTCAGAGTGGTCCGACAGGCCGGGCAAATTACAGTGTAGTTTCTGGATGATTTGGCGCTCAGTATGCTGTATTCTTCAATCCTGTGGAGAATGTCGACTGTCGAACTCGATAGGAAAACGGTTTGTTATAGCGACCTTTGGAGAATCGCACGGTCCTGCGATCGGTGCGATTGTCGATGGTTGTCCGTCGGGTATTGCTCTTGATGAGGCAGTGATCCAGAAGCAGATGGACCGGCGTCGGCCGGGGCAAAGCAATCTTACTACAGCGCGTGTCGAAGCGGACAAGATCACGATTCTCTCCGGGTTACGGGATGGCATTACGCTTGGCACCCCGATCGGGATGACCCTTGCCAATACTGATTGCAGGCCTGATGACTACGAGGATGTGGGGAAGGTTGCACGTCCTTCCCATGCGGACTACACATACCGTGTGAAATATGGAGAGGTAGCGGCGAGTGGCGGTGGTCGGGCGAGCGCCCGGGAGACAGCCACTAGAGTAGCGGCCGGTACTGTTGCGGACGAGTTTCTGAAACAACGGTTTGGGGTCGACATTATCGCATGGGTCAGTTCTATCGGGGACGTGGATTGTCCCGACGTTTCCGAAGCTGCTCTAACAAGGTCGGAAGTGGATGCGACTCCGGTCCGTTGTCCGGATATGTCGGCTGCCGAGAAAATGATCACATTGGTCGAGAACGCGGCTAAGATGGGAGACTCGGTTGGTGGTATCGTCACATGTGTGTGCCGCAACGTTCCGGCAGGCTGGGGAGATCCAATTTTCGATAAGCTTAATGCTCTGCTTGGGCGAGGTCTGCTTTCGATTCCGGCGGTACGGGGAGTTGAATTCGGCGCTGGTTTCAGTGCTACGCGCATGAGGGGGTCGCAGCACAACGATATGTTTGTGCTGAAAGGCGATCGAATAGGGACTGTTACCAATAGAAGTGGTGGCATACAGGGCGGAATCAGCAATGGCGAACCGATTGTGGTACGCGTGGCCTTCAAGCCTACTGCTTCGATTGCTACCACCCAGGCTACAGTTGACTACGATGGCCTACCGGTTACATTTCAGCTACAAGGCAGGCATGACCCTTGTGTGCTTCCCCGTGCTGTACCTGTCGTCGAGGCGATGGCAGCAATTGTACTGGCGGACCTAGCTGTCGGCATGTAGGCGCCGTGCTTGCGGCTTTCTACTTGATGATAATCAGGGGGCGTCTGCTCAGCAGGTATCTGGCCTGCAGGATCTTGCCGCCGCCCGGAGCATCGACAGTTGGAGAGTCTGTTACCGTTCGACTTCTTCTATGAATCAGCCTGGACAATTTGAGATAATCGCGACAGATGAGGGGTCCAGTGCCCGGCTCGGCAGGCTGCAGACAGCGCACGGCTTCATTGAGACGCCGGTGTTCATGCCTGTAGGCAGCAAGGGTGCGATCAAGACGATGAACCCGGCGGAGCTAGAAGGGCTTGGCACCTCGATGCTCCTTGGAAACACATACCACCTGATGATTCGACCTGGAGTTGAGGTTGTTGAAAAGTGTGGAGGTCTCCATTCATTCATGGGCTGGGAGAGAGGAATCCTGACTGATAGCGGGGGCTTCCAGGCATTCAGCCTGGCCAGGTTGAGAAAGATCACGGATGAAGGGGTTGAATTCAATTCCCATTATGATGGGGCCCGCCTGTTCCTGGGTCCGGTCGAAGCCATGGAAATACAGCGGCGCATGGCGTCGGATATCGCCATGGTGCTTGACGAGTGTGCTCCGTACCCCTGTGACCACAATTACGCTTGCCAAGCCGTAGAGCGGACCCTAACATGGGCGTTTCTTTGCTCCAGGCAGCCGAGGGCTGAGGGTCAGTTGGTGTTCGGGATTGTGCAAGGCGGAGAGTACGAGGATTTGCGCCTGTCATGTGCGAACCGCCTGGTGGAGATGAATTTCGATGGGTATGCGGTGGGCGGAGTAAGTGTGGGAGAGCCGAAAGACGTTCTACGAAGGAGCGTTGAGTTCGGAGTAGCCGGGCTGCCACCGGAAAAGCCACGTTATCTGATGGGCGTTGGAATAATGAGTCAGATTGTCGATGCTGTTGCTGATGGCATTGACATGTTTGATTGTGTTATACCAACTCGGTTTGCGCGCAACGGCACGGCTTTTACGAGGCGGGGCAGGTTCCCGGTAAAGGCGGGTGAGTATCGGCTGGACACTGGGCCGATTGAGGCTGGTTGTGAATGCTATGCGTGCCGTCGTTTCTCGAGGGCATACTTAAGGCATTTGCTCAATATTGACGAGGTATTGGGGATACACATGCTCAGCCTGCACAATATGCATTGCTACATGCAGTTCATGGAAGAAATGCGAGGCTCGCTGAGAAACGGTACTTTCGGGGATTTCAGAAGGAAGACCAAGGCAGAAAGGGGCGAAGAAGAACGATGACATTATCAGCATTACCCGGATTCCTGCTGGCACAGTGTGCGCCGCCCGCCACCGGCGCTCCAGGCGCGGCACCTGGCAGTCCACTTCAGTTCATGGTTCCGATGTTGATCATATTCGGGCTGTTCTACATGCTTGTTATTCTCCCGCAACGCAGGAAGGACAAGGATCGCAAGAAGCTCATTGAGAACACTAAGAGTGGTGACCGGGTCCTGTTCAGTGGCGGCATAATGGGCACTATCACGAATGTTAAAGAACACACTTTTGTTGTAAAGATTGCAGAGAAGGTAAAGATTGAAATTCTCAGGGCTGCGGTGCTGAAAGTATTGGAAAAGGACGAGGTAATCAGCGATCCGGAGCAGTAGTGTCCGGTCGCCAGAGGTGCGAGGATCATGCAAAAGAACTCAATGTTGAAGTGGATTATACTCGGTGTCTGCCTTGTAGTCTCGGGGTGGATTACGTCGCGTGGCATTACGCTCGGAATAGACCTTCAGGGCGGTATTGGCTTTGTCGTGCAGATCGACGAGATGAAGCTTGAGGAAGGTCTGCGGGAAACAAGAGAAGAATGGAGTGATGAGCAAATCGCCGCTGCGATGCCGGCAGAGGTGGAGAAGGCCCAGAAGCGAGCAATACAGGTCATAAGGAACCGTATTGACAGTCTCGGAATTGCCGAGCCGGAGATATATGGAGAGGGCGCGAATCGCATTATCGTGGAATTGCCCGGTGTTGAGGACGACAAACGAGAGGAAGCTGAACGCAGGGTCAAGGAAGTCGGATTCTTAACATTCCGGCTCGTCCACAAGGAGAACGCGGATCTTGTTCAGGAGCTGTGGGACAATGCATGGGCGCCAGAAGGCTATACTATAGAAGCAATTCGTGACGAGCGCAGGGGCGGCAGCAGGACGTGGTATGTTCCTGCGGTGAAGAAGCAACTTCGTCCGTCCGCTGAGGACCTGAAGTCTTTTCATGCCCCGCCTCGATACGATTTCATGCTCATAGAGAGGACGCTGAACGGTCGGCAGGTGTTTGAACCGGTGTTCTCTCACAGACGTGGTGAGATGAGCGGGGAGACCCTGAAGGATGCCTTCGATTCCCCGAACCAATATGGACAACCCATTATCAATCTCAGGTTTGACAACAACGGGGCCAGGGTGTTGCGCCAGGTAACCAAGGACTATGGGCCGAGGGGCAAGAAGAATCTGGATTCAGACGAGGGTCGGAGGTTGGCGATAGTACTCGACGACACGGCCTACTCTGCGCCGTTTCTTAACGAATACATAGACTCAAAAGAGTGTATTATCAGTGGTATTCCCACTGCAGTTGAGGCTCGGTTTCTGGCCGATGTGCTGCGAGCCGGTTCGTTGCCGGCGCCCGTGAGTATTGTGGAGAAGTATGAAGTCGGTGCCAGTCTTGGCCGAGATGCCATTCGCAGCGGGATCAGGGCGATCGTGTTTGGCGGTCTTGCTATTGTCATCTTCATGCTGGCGTACTACATGGTAAGCGGCGTCGTGGCGAACTTGGCGCTCCTGCTCGATCTCCTGCTGTTGCCGCTTGGCGTTGTTATTGTTGCCGGTTTCTTCGGGATCTTCATTCGTAGGGGTACTGGGCCCGGGGTTGATCTGCCGGTTCTCACTCTTCATGGCATAGCGGGAATCCTGCTGACGATAGGTATGGCTGTTGATGCGAATATACTGATCTTTGAACGGATCAGGGAAGAATCCAGGCTTGGGAAGACGCTGAAGGCTGCAATAGCCGCAGGTTATGACCGCGCGTTCGTTACGATCGTTGACGCAAACGTAACCACCTTCCTGGTCGGAGTGATACTGTTTTTTGCCGGTGGAGCCGGGAGGATCCGAGGTTTTGCCCTTATGCTGTGCGGCGGGATAATAGTCAGCATGTTTGTGGCAATTGTCGTCACACGACTGTTCTTTGATCTGATAAGCAATTCTACGCGGTTGACTCGTCTTCGCATGATGACGCTGATCAAAGATACCAAGATCGATTTCATAGGGAAACGCGGACCGGCCGCGGTGTTGTCGCTTATGTTGATTGGCGTAGTGTGGACGCTGCTGGGCTTCAACTATGCGAAGGATCCGGGGCGCATCCTGGGTGTCGATTTTCTGGGTGGATCATCAGTAACCCTTCGCGTTGAGGACGAGAGGGCAAGGCCGACAGTAGCCGAGATAAGGGATGCTCTTGGAGCTGTAGGGATATCACAGGTCGAAATCCAGTTCAAGCAGCCGATTGACAAGAGTACTCCGGGGAATCTCATTGTGACTACCGTGGCCGGGGAAGTTAATGGCAGAAAAGCCGCCGAGGTCATCAAGGAGGCACTGATAGGCGCCTATGGGACGTGCTTCTCTGAAGGAGAAGAGTATACCGTGGATGCAAGTTTCGGGCTTGAGCTGCGTAAGCGTGCGTTGATCGCGATTGCCTTATCTCTTATAGGGATGGTGGTCTACATATCGTGGAGATTCGAGTTTGCTTTTGCGGTGGGTGCGATTGTAGCCCTGGTCCATGATGTCCTTATAACCGTCGGGATTTACTGCGCACTTGGGCGGCAAATGAACGTTGCTATTGTTGCTGCACTATTGACGATCGTGGAGTACTCGGTAAACGATACTATAGTCGTGTTTGATCGAATTCGTGAGGATCTCAAGAATTCTGATTACCGAAGACGCATGAGTTACAAAGATATCTGCAACATGAGCATCAACGAGACTCTGAGTCGGACGCTGCTGACGTCGGCAACCACGCTCCTTGCGATAGTGATGCTCGTGCTTTTCGGTGGCGGATCTATTGCGGACTTTGCATTAGCCCTCTGTATCGGAGTTCTGGTGGGTACGTATTCCTCGATATTCGTGGCGACGCCGACGATCCTGTTGTGGCATCGCGACAAGGCTGCGTGATGGTGCAATGACCGCATTTGTCGTTTGAATGTGCACGGATTCCGGAGTTCCCGATCATATAGTCACGCGTGCAATGCTTTGGCGCGCGATACCAGAGCGCGGGACATGAGCTCACCTGCAACGATAAACAGATGGATATGGCCGGAATCTGACGAGGAACGCGCCTCAGCTATGTCTGCTCAGCACGGCTTTCCGCCGGCTTTTGCGCGTGTCCTGCTTGCGCGCGGTCTTGTTGTTGATCGCGCGATTGAAGTATTTTTGAATCCTCGCTTAGGCACTCTCTCTGACCCAATGGAGCTTCCCGGGATAGCAGCTGCTGTCGAGAGACTGTGGCGTGCTGTGGATTGCGGAGAGAGAATTGTCATTTTTGGGGATTTTGATTGTGATGGCATCACGAGCTCCGCATTGCTTCAGAAGCTGCTCATGAGCATGGGGGCTAATGTTGCGGTATTTCTGCCTGATCGCCTGACAGAAGGATACGGTTTTAGCAGTGATGCGTTGCGACGATGCATCGCCCTCAATCGTCCGTCGCTGATCGTGACCGTTGATTGCGGCACGAACGATGTCGAATCGGTTGAGCTTGCCCACGAACTGGGGGCGGAGGTGATAGTCACCGATCATCATGAGGTATCGGAAGATCCGGCCTCGCCATTCGCGATGGTCAATTCGAGACAGTTCAAAGCGCAGGAGGTTTCTTCACTTGCAGGCGTCGGGGTTGTGTTCAAGCTGTGTCATGCTCTCCTTAGAGC
>SPBP01000248.1 GCA_004525935.1 Lentisphaerales bacterium
GCTGTGCTGATGGACGAATGATAGGACATGAACGGCATATCGGCGACAACGAGCGCATTGCCGACACCGCGCGCAACGGCGGAGGTATGATGCAGCATTTCCTCCATGGTAACAGGCAGGGTGGTTTCATAGCCCAGCACGGTCATGCCGAGCGAGTCGCCGACAAGCACGAGGTGAAAGCCGGCTTCGTCAACGATGCGGGCCATGGAGAAATCGTACGCTGTGACGCAGACTATCGGTGACGCGCCCTTGAGCGTGCGGATTCGTGTTGCAGTCCAGCTTGGCACCGAAATATCCCCCTCTTGCAGGTTATGACCAGTCGATGGCAAACATAGTGACTTCGGGGCCCGGTGGCAAAGCCAAAAGGACCTCGGCCACAGTTCTAGTTTCTCCGGGCAGGACGGCATCAGGCGCAATATCGGCCAATGGCGCCAGAACAAAACGCCTCGTTGCCCAGCGCGGGTGCGGTACGCTGAGCACTTGTGAATTGACCTGCAAGGCACCGGCGAAGATTATGTCGAGGTCGATTATCCGAGGCGCATTGCGCTCCACGGTCCTGGTGCGACCAAGCTCCTCCTCAATGGCGTGGCATTCGGCGGCGAGTTGTTCGAGCGTAGCTTGACAGTCAACGAGCAAGGCTGCATTCAGAAACCGGGCCGCGGCATACTCGGGGAGGACATCCACCGGCTCGGTCTCATATACCCGCGACCCGAGCAGAACCCGCACCTCGGCCAGTCCGGCGAGTCGAGCGCGGGCGGTACGGAGATTCTGCAGGCGATCGCCGAGATTCGATCCGAGGCTTAACGCGACGTTCATTGGCGGAGGGAGAGGACATCCTGCATGTCATAGAGGCCGGGCCGCTTGTTCAGCACCCAGCGGGCGGCATGCAGCGCGCCCAACGCAAGAGCGTCTCTGCTGGTTGCGCTGTGCGAGAACGAAATCTTCTCAGCAGCGTTTGAGAACACGACGGCGTGTTCCCCCACCACTTCGCCTTCGCGGTGGGAACGAATGACGATTTGATCGGGGCTGGCCGTCTGACCTTCGGGGTTGTGAATCATGACTTTACGGAAGTCCTGGCCCCGGCCCTCTGCGATGCGTTCGCCGAGACGCAATGCGGTCCCGCTGGGAGCATCTTTCTTGTGAACGTGATGGGTCTCGTCCACTTGGACGGAATAGCCGGACCCGAGCACCTGTGCCGCGCGTTCGACCGTGGCGAACAGAAGATTGACGCCCAGGCTCATATTGGGTGCCCACACAATTGGAATACGACGGGAGCTTTCGTAGACGCGGTCTGCCTGGTCCTTATCGACCCCGGTTGTTCCAATGACGATAGGCCGGGAATGAGTGGCAGCCAGGTGCGCATTCTGCGCGGTGGCAGAGCGTGCAGAAAAATCCACGATTACATCCGCTTTCCCGAGGTCATCGAATGCGGCCGTAATGGCGAGATCAGCCGGGGTGGACACCGCGACTTCACCGGCATCGCGGCCGAGCTCGGGAGAACCGGGCTGTTCAATGGCGAGCACCAACTGAAGATCTGTGCTGTTCAGGACGCAACGAACCAGGGCTTGCCCCATCTTGCCCGCAGCACCGATAATTGCGACGGATGTCATAGCAGCTCCAGCTCCTTCAGGCATTCGCGCAACCGGGCTTTCGGCTCGCTGCCCATGGCACACAACGGCAGACGATAGACCTCCTCGATCTGGCCCAACATGGCCATGGCGGCCTTGACCGGGATCGGGTTCGTGTCCATGAACAGGTCGCAGAACAGGCGGTAATACTTGAAATGAAGTTCGCGCGCCCGTTCCCAGTCGCCGCGGAGTGCGGCGGTGGTCATCTCAACAACACCCTTTGGCACCACATTTGATGCAACACTGATAACCCCGGTTGCGCCAACGGACATCATGGGCAAGGTCAGGGAGTCATCGCCAGAGAGCACGGTGATGTCGCAACGCGATCGAATAGCGCTTACGCGCTCCACGCTGCCCCCGGCTTCCTTCACGACGGCGACATGAGGATGTGCGGCCAGCTTGACAATCGTATCAATGGCTATTTCGCGGCTCGTCCGGCCGGGCACGTTGTAGAGCACTATCGGCAGACCAAGATCGGCGACGGCAGAGAAGTGTCGCGTCAACCCATCCTGGTTCGGCTTGTTATAGTATGGCGTAACCTGCAGCGAAGCGTCGGCGCCCGCATCGATCGCGTGTCGAGTCAGGCTGATGGCTTCGGCGGTTGAGTTGGCCCCGGTCCCGGCGATAACCTGCATTCTGCCTCCGGCCCAGCTTACGGCCTTTTCGATAACGCGCCTGTGCTCCTCGAAATCCAGCGTCGGCGATTCGCCGGTTGTCCCAACCGGCACAATTCCGGTGACGCCGGCGTCCGCCTGAATATCGATTAATTCCTGCAGCTTTCCAAAATCGACCGAGCCGCTTCTGTTGAACGGTGTTACGAGAGCCGTGTATGTGCCTTTGAACATGTTGCAGACCTCCAGTACTTTATTGTCGGGCCCGGGGCGGCCGAAGCTCGCCTCGTACCAGATCCTTGAACACTTCACGTTTTCTGATAAGCCGAGCGCGACCTCCGTGCACCAGTACCGCGGCGGCACGCAGGCGGCTGTTATAATTGGACGACATGGTGAACCCATACGCACCGGCCGAGGCTATTGCGAGCAGATCCCCCTGCTCCGAGCAGGGCAGCTCGCGATCCAGAGCAATGAAGTCACCGGTTTCACAGATCGGCCCGACAAGGTCGGCGCGACAGGTGCGGTCTGTGTGGCGAACAGGAAGGACATCGTGATGGGCCTCATATAATGACGGCCGGATAAGGTCATTCATCCCGGCATCAATGATGAGGAACTTGCGAAACGCGTTATCCTTGACGTATTGCACGCGACACACAAGCAGGCCGCCGTTGCCGACAAGAAATCGACCGGGCTCGAGGACCACCGACAGGCCAATCTCTTTGAGCACCGGCACGACAGCACTTGCATAACGTGCCGGATCAAGCGGCGCCTGTCCGGAGTGGTATGAAATGCCGAGGCCCCCTCCGATATCAAGATAACGCACGGAAGAATAGAGCGACCGCAGTCTCATGCAGAGCGGCGCGACACGTTCAAGCGCGGCAGCGAACGGCTCCGGAGCTAGAATCTGGGAGCCGATATGCATATGGATACCTGCGAGCTCGATATTAGGCAGAGCCGCGGCCCGTTCACATGCTGCCAGCGAGCGCTCAATATCGAGGCCGAACTTGGTTTCTTTTCTGCCTGTACTGACGTACAGGTGTGTATCCGGGTTAACATCGGGGTTTACCCGGAACGCTATTCGAGCCGTTGCTCCGACACTCCGGGCAGAGTCTGAAATACGCACGGCCTCCGCTTCGGATTCAACGGTGAAGAAAAGGATGTTTTCACGGATTGCGAATTCTATTTCCTCGCTAGTCTTGCCGACCCCGGCAAAGACGGCTTTCGACGGATCCAGTCCAGCCTGCAGTAAACGGTAAAGCTCCCCGCCAGACACGATATCTGCACCTGCCCCGATATCCGCGAACGTGCGAATCACCGAGAGGTTGGAGTTGGATTTGACGGAGAAACATATGAGCGGATCCACCTCCGCCATGGCGCGGTGAAGCGTGTGGTATTGCGCCTCGAAATGACCGCGGCTATACACATAGAGGGGCGTACCGTATCGTTCTGCAAGGCGCCGGACGGGTACTCGCTCGGCGTACAACTCTCCATGTTTGTATCCAAATATGTTCATGGTCTTGTCGTAGTATCACAAGAAGCCCGGAGGGACAAGCTTTTGAGCCGTGGGGGTGAAGGAGTCTCTTGTAGTGCCGGGGACGGTGTTGTACCATGCGAAGCGCTTACACTGCTATGAAACGGATGAGACCCAGAGGCTTCGCGTGGCTGTATGCCGTTGCAGATGTCACGGCCATAGCCGCGGCTTATTCAACAGCGGTCGCGCTGAGATTCTGGAGTGATTCCGGCATGTCCCTCTTCGGTTTTGCCGCAAAAGCACTCGGCGTTCAAGAGGCGGCGGATCTTGGTGCGTGGATGGGGGTGTTCTATGTAGAGAGCGCCCCGAGAATCATAACCATACTGGCTGCCACGATCTGTCTTCTGTATGCCTACATGGAACTCTATGACGAGGCGCGGTACATGTTCCCGCGTCACATTGCCTGGAAGGTACTGGTCGCCAATGCCGTTGCGCTGGTGTTGTTCTACACCTATTTCTACGTGCGACGGAACCTCTGGCATCCGCGCAGCATGTTCCTTGCCGTGGCGGTGCTGAACGTAATCTACTGCATGACGCTCAGAACGGTCCTGCGCATCGGGCTTGGCAGGATGCGGCTTAGCGGAAAAGCGGGAACGTGCCGGGCAGTTCTGGCGGGGGCCGGCGACGACGCGGCGGCGGTAGAGAGGCGAATCGTTGAAGC
>SPBP01000065.1 GCA_004525935.1 Lentisphaerales bacterium
ACAGGGAAAACGGGTCATTAGCCGGCTGGGCCCACACCTGCTGCCGGAACAGGACGAATACAGCAGCCACAACAAGGATCGTCGCGATTCTTGTTTCATGCATTTTCATGTTGGATGAGTATCGCGGGAAGTTCACAGGCTATTATGGACGGGACAATGGGCGCTTGCAAGTCTTCATGGACAGACGTGTTCAACTTGTGGATAATCCAAGGTTGAAGAACGCCCGCCTCGGTTGCACTGCGCGGGCAGGAGACGGATGTGGAACGATTTATAGTTGTCAGCACGACAGTGTCCGGCGAAGATGAAGCAAAGCGGATTTCCCGGCTTCTCGTTGACGAGAAGCTTGCGGCGTGCGCGCAGAGGCTTCGCATTGCGAGTGTTTACAGGTGGAAAGGTTCCGTCGAGACGGCGGACGAATACCTGGTCCTTGTAAAATCGAAGGAGTCGTTGTCGACCAGGATCATCGAGCGCATAAAGGCTGTGCACGCTTATGACGTGCCGGAGATAACAGTGACACCGATTACGGGCGGGCACAGCGAGTACCTCGCGTGGATCGCAGAAGAGACACAATCCGTCTGAAAGAGTACGGTGGCAGGTGGGCAGCGAAATGAGTGGAACTGAAGAAGAGCTTCGGGCTGGAGCGGGCGTGTCCGAGGTAAAAGTGGCGGAAATTGATCTGATGGGGGGCGCATTCCGCCTCGAATGCGGTGCTGCCCTGTCGCAACTTCAGATCGCCTACGAGACTTACGGCAACCTTTCACCGGCGCGCGACAACGTCATCTTCATATGCCACGCCCTTTCCGGTGACTCTCATGTTGCCAGTCACCCCTCACCCGGCTCCGCACCCGGCTGGTGGGAGCGCATGGTCGGACCGGGCAAAGGAATCGATACCGACTACTACTATGTTATCTGCGCCAATATCCTAGGCGGATGCAAGGGGACAACCGGACCTTCCTCGCTGAATCCTGAGACCGGCCGGCCCTACGGGTCGTCATTTCCGACCATAACCATAGGTGACATGGTAGAAGCGCACCGCCTGCTTCTCCAGCATCTCGGTATTGCCCGGATTGCCGGGGTCACGGGTGGATCACTGGGCGGGATGCAGGCGTTGGAATGGAGCATTCGCTTTCCCGACATGGTCGCCCGGTGCATATGCATCGCGGCGGGAGCGAGTTTGTCGGCGCAGGCGCTAGCCTTTGGTGTCATCGGGCGAAGTGCCATCATGTCGGATCCGCTCTGGCATGGCGGTGACTACTATGGTCTGGAAGAGGAACCGTCGGACGGGCTTGCGCTTGCCAGGAAGATCGGGCACATCACGTATCTGTCATCCGAAATGATGTCGAAGAAGTTCGGAAGAGAACGGAGAAGTCCCGACGAATCGGAACATGCCCAGGGAGATCTGCCTGGGATTTCCAATCCCGACAGTAAGTTTCGCACCAGTTTTCAAGTGGAGAGCTACCTGAACTACCAGGGACGGAAGTTTGTGGAACAATTCGACGCGAATTCGTATCTCCACATCACGCGAGCCGTAGACGAGTATGATCTTGTGGAACGATTCGGCTCGCTGGAGCAGGCATTCGCCCCTATTCAAGCCAAAGTGCTTGTGCTCGCGCTCAGCTCTGACTGGCTGTTCACGCCCGAACAATCGGTCGAGCTGGCTAATGGTCTCATGGAGGCAGGCAAGCGGGTTTCGTACTGCAGGCTGGAAGTCCCTCACGGCCACGATGCATTCCTGTTGGATATCAAGCACCTCGCCGAGGTCATGCAGGCGTTTCTGCCCTGGGTCGAACACAAGGGGTTGCCGGCCGACGAGATGGAGGACGAAGCCGCAGCAAGTGCGGAATACGCGATGATTCGTGATACCGTGGGGCACGGGAAGCGCGTACTCGATCTAGGTTGCGGCGATGGGCGGCTGCTTTCGATGCTCGCACGAGAGAGGGGTGCGCTCGGACTCGGCGTCGATATCAAGATCGAGAATATCATCGAGGTCATTAACCGTGGGCATGATGTGCTACAAACCGATCTGGATCAGGGACTGGCCGCCATTCCCGCCGGGTCTTATGACTACGCGATCCTGAGTGAGACCCTGCAGGTAGTCAGGAAGCCAAGGCGGGTTCTCAAGGAGATGCTGAGGGTTGCCAGGCAGTGCATTGTCACATTCCCGAACTTCGCCAGGTCTTCGAATCGCCTTCAGCTCGGTCTCACGGGAAGGATGCCGAAATCGGGCACGATTCCATTCGAGTGGTACGACACACCCAATATTCATCATACCACGCTGAAGGACTTTATTGATCTGTGCAGGCAGGAACAGATCAAGATTCTTGACATGGTATGCATTTCGAAGTCCATCGTGGACCGGGTACTGGTCAGGCTCGGACTGAGGAACCTCGGCGCGGACAAGGTCCTGGTAAGGTTCGCCAGCAGTGTGCCGACGGAGTAGAATCGGTCGTGTTGAATGAACGGGAATTGCGAGTCACATCGAAGAGGACACAAATCATGAATAAAGACGCCGAGTCTCGGGTTCAGCTGTCTTCAGTCGCTGAAGGCTTGTCGCAGTGTCTTTACTGCCCTGCGGTAATCCGCATGAAAGAGAAGGGCGTCCGGCTACCGAGCCGAGAGGCAATTTACAGCATACTGGACGATCTGATAGAGATTCTGTTCCCGGGTTGTCACAGACAGGAGATAGTGCCTGCCTGCCGTAAAGAGCAGTCTCTGGAACTGCAGCTTGAATCGGCGGTTGACCGACTGAGAAGCCAGTCAATCCGGGCGTTCAAGTATCAGTGCGAGTTCGACAAGTGCAGGGATTGCGGGGAATGCGTAAGAAACGCGGATGCCGCGGTTGAGTCCTTTGTGCGGGAATTGGCTGGTATCCAGCAGATGCTCAACAAGGACATAGTAGCGGCCTACGAGGGCGATCCAGCTGCGAAATCGACAATGGAAGTTGTTATGAGTTATCCCGGGGTGGAATCGATCGTTACTCACCGGATCGCCCATTCCCTGTATGTGCACAAAGTCCCTCTGATTCCAAGAATCATGTCCGAACGAACACACGCGAGGACCGGGATAGACATACATCCGGGAGCGAAGATAGGCCCGGGCTTCTTCATTGATCATGGAACTGGCGTGGTGATTGGGGAGACGTGTGTGATCGGGAAGAACGTCAAGCTGTACCAGGGCGTGACCCTTGGTGCGCTGAGTTTTCCCAAGGATGAGCACGGGAATCCCGTGAAAGATATAAAGCGCCATCCGGAAGTGCGGGATAACGTTGTAATATACGCGGGCGCCACCATTCTTGGCGCCGATACCGTGATCGGCGATAATTCTGAGATCGGAGGGAATGTCTGGCTAACCCATTCCGTCCCGCCGAACTCGAAGGTCTACAATCAGCAACCGCAGCCGCTCATTACCTCGTAGTCTGGATCTTCCGCATGTGCCATCGGATCGACAAATCCTGGGAGTGGCTCGCGGTCGTTGTGGGACTTCTGTTTCCGGGAACGATTACGTGGCTCTACTTCTTCGTGTGGCCCGGTGCGGCAGCAACCACCCTACTCTACGCTGCAAACAAAGTATTCATGGCCGTCTTCCCGTTTCTGCTGATGAAACTTGTCCTCAGGCGCCCGATCGGGCTGACGCGTGAGCACCTGAAATGCCAGGTTGCCGCTGTAGTTTCCGGGTTGGCGATGCTGGTGATCATACTCGTGGTCTACGCGATTCTCTTCAGGGGCAGTCCCATCCTGGCAGATGTGCCGGCAGCCATCTTTGCCAAGGCAACGATGCTCGGCGTTGCCACCCCGAGCAAGTTCCTGGCATTTGCACTGTTTATGATACTGATCAACTCGGCCCTGGAGGAATACTACTGGCGATGGTTTGTTTTCGGCGCGCTGCGAGACCTTGCCCCGACATGGGTTGCCGTTACGGTGTCCAGTATTGGGTTTACTTTTCACCATGTAGTCGTGCTCGGCTCCTTCTTGCGGCCGTCGGACCGCTGGCCCGCAGCACTGGGCCTCTCGGCGTGTGTGGCGGTCGCCGGTGCGATATGGGCGGCGCTCTATCACCGGACCGGCTCGATTGTAGGGCCTTGGATAAGCCATGTTCTGGCCGACGTGGCCGTTATTGTGGTGGGTTTCGACATGCTGCGCGGCTACCTGTGTTAGCCAGCAAGCGGCGGCTGCTCCCGGCTCAGCCCGGCAGGGCTGAACGGGTTTTTGTTGTCACAACGCCCATCAGTGGGTACATTGAACAGCATGAGAATCAAGACCGGTCTGCAGATGGGTGCCGTGCTGCCCATAGTCATGGCAATTCTTGTAAGCCTGGGCCTTCTCGTGAGGTCGCAGGAGATGAGAAAGATCGGCAGTGCCCTTGAGTTCAGCGAAAGCCTCGCCACTGAAGTCGCCGAGCTCGATGTTTTGACGCACAAGTATATATCAGCCCCGACCGCACAAGTCCGGGCTGCCTGGCACAAGCGGCATGACGCGGCCGGACAAGTGATCGAGGGAATGAGTTCGGCGGCCTTCCTCGAGACGCTGTCCATTGACCGCATGCGATCGGCTCACAGGATTGCAGGCGAACGATTTGCGATGCTGTCCTCTATTCTGGAGAATCGGACTGCCGGGGGCGTGTCGCCCCATGCCCTCCGCAAGGATCGAATTACGGATGAGCTGCTGGATCAGGTTCGCACCATGCAAGTCGAACTCGTCCGGTTCTCGAGCTTTGCATTCAGCTCTTCGGCAAGTATACAGCAGAACATCGATACGGTCGTGGCGGCACTGTTTGGCGTGCTCGCTCTTGCAACCGCGTGGGGCACACTGGTTGTTGCAAGGAACTTTACAGGAAGACTCTCAACCGTGCGGACCGGGCTCAGGGCCCTATCCGACGGGAATCTCGGCCATCGCCTTGAGACAAAGGGAACCGATGAAATTGCCCAGATTGCGATTTTGTTCAACAGTGCCGCCGGCGTGTTGAAATCGTCGCAGAAGACGCTGTCTGAAGAGGCAGCAAACCATCGGCGGCTTACGGAAGCATTGAGAGAAAGCAACATGATGCTTTCCGATACACTTACCAAGCTCAAACGCGCTCAGCGACGCGTGATAGACAGCGAGCGGATGAGCGCCCTTGGGCAGATGGCAAGCGGCATTGCCCACGACTTCAACAATTGCCTCACGCCCATTCTCGGGCTCAGTGATTTTCTCCTGGCGTTCCCAGATCAGATCGACGACAAGGAGGCCGTTATTGAGCACATGAAGACGATCAATGAAGCCGTGAGACGCGCGCGGGAACAAACCAAGCGGCAGTCGGAATTCTTCCGGCCCAGGAAAGAAAAATACGCACATACCGTCAATCTCAATGATCTAGTCGAGCAGGCGATTGTAATGACCCAGCCTGCCTGGCGCGAAGAGAAGAAGGCAATGGGTATCGCCGTGACGGTGAAGAGCGAGCTTGGAAACCTTCCCATGATCGGCGCCAGCGCGGTAGGACTCAGGGATGCGTTAACGCACCTTATACTGAATGCGCTGGACGCAATGCCGAGCGGCGGCGTAATCACCATTTCGACGTCGCGCGAGGGCGGGAATGTTGTTCTCAAGGTGCGGGATTCAGGCGAAGGGATGTGCGAAGATGTGCGAAGGCATTGTTTCGAGCCTTTCTTCTCAACGAAAGGCATAAGCTCTGCCGGCATGGGGCTGACGATCGTTTCGAGCGTTGCGCGGACGCATGGGGGCGAAGTGGATATCGAAACAGCGCCGGATGCCGGCACGACGGTGATAGTGAAGCTCCCTATTACCAGCCCCGCACCGGCAGCCGAAGCCGATGAGGAGCCGGTGCCGCCCATCGGAAGGTCCCTTCGTATTCTTCTTGTGGATGATGATTTGCGGACAAGACGGGTGTATTCGACTTCGCTATTTGCGGACGGCCACAAGGTTGAAAGCGCCGCAGACGGTGAGGCGGCACTCAAGCTGTTCCGGGCCGACCCCGCCTTCGATCTTGTGTTTGTTGATAGGGCCATGCCGAAAACGAGCGGCGACGAGCTGGCAGTGCAGCTGAAGGAGCTGTCGCCGGAATTGCCGATTATTCTGCTCAGCGGGTTCGGTGACGTCATGCTGGAGAAGGGCGAGCATCCAGCGAGTGTGGACTACATCCTGAGCAAGCCGGCGGCGATCGAGGATATAAGGCGTGCAATAGCGAAGACCGCCGTTACTCGGCCGGTCAGTTCCTGAAGAAGACCAGCGTATTCCGTGGGATCGCACGTTCGTCCATGGAATCGCCTGTCTGGAAGGCGCCATCCGGAAGACGATAGAGCGTCGACGGATAATTCCATCGCTTTCCGCATATATCAAAAGCGTTCCTGTTCGCTGTTACGTGTCCGCCATACGTATAGCCCACAAGCATAATGGTTCCCGCTTGCAGTGCAGCTATGCTTCCCGTGCTCATCTGGCTGCCACGCAGAACGCTGCCGGTGGGCAGGAAGTAGACAGTTGTTGCACTTCTTGTCTCGTCGCCCGCAATATCCTCGGCAGTCGGGCCGTCTTTTCCGATAGTTTTGACGTTGTCGATCGCACCGAAATCGGGTTCCTGCGGGAGAAGCACGACCGTGCCGGCAGGCAGCGATGTCCAGTCGGCGAGCTTGTTGCCGCTGACGCGCTTGCCGGATGGGAAGACGTAGATTGTATCCGGGCTGTTATAGCGATCCCTGGCGATGGTCCAGGCGGTGACGGAGCTGGATATCACATTCTGGATTGACGGAGCAGCTTCGGTTGCCGAGCTCGTACCGAATGCCCTGCTCCGGCCATACAGGACTTCGTGCAGTTCGGGATCGCCGATCGCAAGTGCGCCGGATTCAACGTCAGGGTCAACCTGGGGCCTCGAGCGGAGCCCGAGCCTGCTTCTCACCGCGTCCGTCGCGAACAGCATGCCGCATCTCTTTCGGCCGCGGTGAGAATGGCGGTGCCACCTGTTTGGTGTACCATAAGCGACCATCGCGTGGCACAGCACGCGATCATCAGGTATTCGGTAAATGCGCTGAAGTTGACGCAGCAGTTCACGAAGCGCCTGATACTGGGCAGCGGTTATGTCCCTGTTGTGGTAGCCGGCTATTTCCACGCCTATCGAATACAGGTCGATGTTTCTTCGAGTATTCCACATGCTTCTGCCGGCATGTGTTGCGATCCGGTCGCGTTCGATGATCCTGTATGCCCGGCCCGCGGGATCGATGAAATAGTGAGCCTCCCCATATCGTCGAATCTTCCTGAGCGAGCCGGCGGATGGGCTTTCGGTGGTGTGGAGAATGATGTATTGCGTAGATGAGCGGGCCGGGCGTTTCCCGTTCCGGGGGCTGTAGTAATCCGATATGCGCAGGGCGGCCACACAATCGGCCGGCATGGCTGCAGATATGCAGACAACAGCTGCCATCAACTTGAAGCCCAGGCGCATATCGACTTCCCTCCCGGTGACCGTGCCAAAGACCGTAACAGACCACACCCGCTTTGTGAAGAATCACCTTGAACCTTGAATCCCAGTAAGAAGTCCTCGCTGCCGGGAGAATGATTCTGCATTTGACCGAACAGGACTACCGCGCGTAACATTAGCCCCGTAGCGGCATCTCGTTGACGGAGGATCTTTATGAGTTGGTTTGAGACCTTCCTGCAGGAACATGCGATGAGCGTGGTTCAGAAGAAGATTCTGTATTCGATCCTTATCTTTCTGCTTCTATCGGGGATTCGTTTTCTTACTTCGCGCGCAGCGAAGCGAAAGATAACAGATCTCGCGAAATATCACAGCTGGCGCAGAGCTATTACCTATGCGTACGGCCTGCTTGTTGTGGTCCTGGTGGGAAGAATATGGATCAGTGGCATCGATTCTATTGCCACGTTTCTCGGCCTGGCAAGTGCGGGACTGGCTATCGCCATGCACGATACGGTCTCGAATGTTACCGGGTGGTTTTTCATTCTCTGGCGCCAGCCGTTCAAACTTGGCGACCGCATCGAGATCGGCGGTGTAGCGGGAGACGTGATAGACATGCGGCTCTTCGAATTCAGCCTGATAGAAATCGGCAGGTGGGTCGACGCGGAGCAGAGCACCGGTCGCATCGTGCACGTTCCAAACGGCAAGGTTCTGCGCGAACACCTCATCAACTACGAAACAGGATTCGCATATATATGGCATGAGATACCGGTCTTGATCACGTTTGAGAGCGATTGGCAGAAGGCGAAAGACATCCTGACCTCGGTAGTCAACGAAAAGGCCGGGAATCTTTCCGGTGATGCCGAAGCGCAGATCAAGAGGGCAGCCAGCAAGTACCTGATCTTCTACAAGAAACTCACACCTGTGGTTTATACAACCGTAAGGGACTGTGGAGTCCTCTTGACTATGCGTTACATAGTTAAGCCAAGGGAGCGGCGGCATTCCGAAGAAGTCGTATGGGAAGCTGTTCTGCGCGAGTTCGCCAAGCACGGCGACATTCAACTTGCATATCCCACGACCCGTTTTTATCGGACGGAAGAAACGGCCCCGGGGCGTTGAATCTGTCGGAAGACTCAGATGGCCGCGCGTAGAGCTTATTCCGGCGCAACACCGGCAAATGCAGCGGACCCGCGCCAGAGCACCCTGTCGCATATGGCCTTCTTGATTTCCGTAATTCCCTTACGTTCTCGTGCGGACACGGGTATGGCATTCGGGAAAGCTGTAAGCAGAGCCGGCATCGCTACTTCGGCCGGCGGGCAGTCGGTCTTATTCAACAGCAGGACCGACGGCACATGGGCTGCCCCCATTTCCTTGAGAGCGTCCTCGACGATCGCAATGTGCTCAAGCACATGAGGGTGAGAGGCGTCGACCACGACGAGCAGGAAGTCCGATTCGGCAACTTCTTCCAGAGTCGAGTGGAACGAAGCGACAAGCCCGTGCGGAAGATCGCGGATGAATCCGACGGTGTCGGTCAGCAACACGTTGCCAGCGCCCGAAATATGGACGAGACGGGTCTTCGTGTCGAGTGTTGCGAAAAGGCGGTCATCCACGTAAGCGTTTGTGCGCGCGAGCACGTTCATCAGTGTTGATTTCCCCGCATTGGTGTAGCCGACGAGTGAAACCATCGGCAGCGCCCTGCGTTTCCGCGTTGTGCGCCGCCGTGCCTGGATATTCGACAGTTTCTTTTTCAGATCCCTGATCCGCCGCCGCATCGGATCGTTCCGAAGCTGGAACGGACTTTCGCCGGGGCCTTTCATTCCGATGCCACCTTGGAATCGCTGCTGTTTCCTGGAAATCGGGATTCGAGAAACAAGGTATTCAAGTTGGGCGAGCTCGACCTGGATCTGGGCCTCGGCAGAACGTGCCCGGCGCGCGAAGATCTGGAGAATAAGCTCGGTGCGGTCGATGACCTTCATGTTTAATGCAAGGTCCAGATTGTTCACCTGGATGGCCGAAAGGTCGTTGTCGAAGATGATCAGGTTTGCGCCGGTGCGGCTGCATGCCAGCTTGATATCCGCCAACTTCCCTTCGCCTATGAAGAAACCGGGGGTTGGTCGCGACCTGTGCTGAGTTATGCTTCCCACGATCCTGGCATTCGCCGTATCAGCAAGCCGTTCCAGTTCGAGAAGAGAATCCGACGTCTGTGCCTTGTTCACCCGCCCTATCATTACCTGCACAAGCAGGGCGGCTTCCTGTCCGATATCGGATGTATCTGCCAGCATATTCCCGGATCTTTCCTGGCTGCACCGGCGGTCTGGCTGCCGGGCTAGCAGTCCGTCGGACTCAGTTCTCCCTGACGGGCGATCAAAGTCCGATGTCTGCTAGAAAGTTTTGCTTCGCAAAACTGAATTATAATCGGGTATAGGATCGGGAGTAGTATCCATTAGCTTCCAACAGAGGCACGCTGACCGAGCTATAGGACAAAACCACCCCTTTGTTCTCATGCGAACGCCAGTTTCAGGTTCCACACTGGTACCCGTTCGCGCAGATCCCGCGGAAGCAACATCCGCGTCGGCCTTCGGGCCGTTCGACAGGCTCACGGTCCCGAGCTTGTCGAGGGACTTGGGCGTGACAAGTCGGGGTCCGTCGGTCCACATTCACAAGTCCAAGTCGTGCACTCATGCACATACACTAGCATCATCCCAAAAACAACTCACCTTGTTTTGCAAAGCAAAACATATCAGGACAATGAGAATAGCCACAAGAAGGGGTGGAAAGTTCAGGGCTTCAAGCACAAAGAGACTTGATGCGCGGTGAACGCCGCTTGGCGTCGAAACGATCTTCACTTATGCTGTCAGAGTACGAAACGTGACCCGGATTCGCGGGCTCTTCCTGCCCGCGGCATACAGGGGTCCAAGCCATGGAGACATGAGGAAGTGTGCGGGCGTTATACAATTGCGAAGCCGAAAAGAATAGTCGAGGTGTTCAAGCCGGACCTGATGCTGGCGGATTCGGATCGACCTCGCTTCAACATTGCCCCGATGCAGAAGGTCCCGGTGGTCATGACGGAAGAGGGACGTTCCGTTGTAAGAGATTGTCAGTGGGGTCTTGTCCCGGCATGGGCGAAGGATCCGGCTATCGGGAGTCGAATGATCAACGCCAGGGCAGAGAGTGTAGCCACAAAGCCCTCTTTCAGGGATTCATTCCGGAGATACCGTTGCCTGGTACCGTTTGACGGATTTTATGAGTGGCGCCTAACGCCGGAGGGCCGGAAACAGCCGACCTACATTCGGGTCGACGAGGGCGCAATGCTCGCGTTCGCGGGTCTGTATGCCAGGTGGACACGGGGTGGGTCGAGCCTGCTGACGTGCACGATCATAACTACAGCGGCAAACGAGAAGATCAAACCCATCCATGAGCGCATGCCGGTCATTTTGCCGCCCTACGCCTGGCCGCAATGGACC
>SPBP01000298.1 GCA_004525935.1 Lentisphaerales bacterium
CCGAAACAGAGGCCTGTCTTTGTGACGCGCGATTTGTACGCGTTGCCATGGAGTCAGATCGGAGTATACCCGCGCTTTCACAGTTTTGAGCTCCTTCTCCAGTTGAGCAATCTCCGCATCAAACTTGACCCCGGGATCCACGTTCAATTTCCGGAGCTCAGCAATGCGCCCTTCAAGCTCAAGAATCGGATTCTCGAAATCGAGACTCATCCCTTGTCTCCGTCTCCACGTCGCGATCCTGACATGAACCCTTTTAGCCGTGCGAGAATGCTCGTATGGCGCCTGCGCATCGACTTCTTTGCATCGATCTCTTGATTCAGTTCCTCGGTCGTGTAGGGACTACGGCAAAGGTTCTCGTCGCTCTTGATCTCGGCCGCCTGCGTTCCCGCGGCATCGACATTCACGCGGAGCACGGGGATTCTGGTCATCCCGATGTTGCGGCATGCCTGGAGTCGACGCGTTCCGGACAGCAGGATGTTGCGTTGGTTGACCATGATGGGAAAGAGGATGCCAAGCCGCTTGATTGAGTTTTCAAGGGCGGAAAGGTCCTCTCCGCTCATGCGGCACGGCCGCTTTGATACGATATTGTCGATGTTCATCTCAACCAGTTCCATATCCATGCCGGTCGCTCCTAGCAATTCGTCGGACTGGCGTCCGACAAATTGCTCATAAGGGGGATTCTTCTGGGAGCCCCACAGAGGCGACTGACGAGCACACAAGGCTCACAGGGCCAACAGGGAATCTCCTATGTCAGAAACGCTTTCTCGCTGCAGTTATGCGGCGAGGATATTTCTCCCCCACTGCTGTTCTTTGTCCATTTGCCACGGCCATTTCTTGACCGTGGAGACTCTCTTGCACAAGCATTCCCAAGAATCCCACTTTCACTAGCAGACTGTCGGACTTTGGCGCCGACCTCCGGGAGAGTCGGGGCCAAAGTCCGACAGTCTGCTAGCGTCGGTTCCAGTATTTCAGTATTCTGCCTATGGTTTCCTTCATATCTCCGCGTTCGACGATCATGTCGATAAAACCGTGTTCGAGCAGGTATTCTGCGGTCTGGAAGTCTTTCGGGAGTTTTTGCTTGATCGTCTGCTCAATTACGCGCCTGCCGGCGAAGCCGATCAGCGCTCCGGGCTCGGCTATGTTCACGTCGCCGACCATCGCGTAGCTGGCGGATACTCCACCAAATGTGGGATTGGTGAGGATGGAAATGTATGGCACCTGATCCCGGTCCAGCCACGAAATGCCTGCGCAGGTCTTGGCCATCTGCATCAGGGATATAATGCCCTCCTGCATCCTGGCTCCGCCCGATGCAGAGACGATGATGTAAGGCAGTCGCTTCTTCAGCGCCAGTTCGGCGGCCCGGAGAATCTTCTCCCCGGTTCCGCCGCTCAATGAGCCGCCAACGAACCGGAAATCCATGACGGCTATGACGATCTCAATGCCGGCTAGCTTACCGCGGCCGGTCTTGACTGCTTCAGAAAGCCCTGTTTCTTTGCGGGTGGCTTCGGCTTTGTCGGCGTAGCTTCCCTTGCCATCCACGAACTTCAACGGGTCCGAGAAGGAGACTTCGGCGAACAGTTCCTGGAACGAGGTATCGTCAAGCAACAACTGGAGGCGTTCGTCGCATGTGAGCCGATCGTGATAGCCGCATTTAGGGCAGACCCGCGAGGAGGAGGTCCATTCCTCCTTGTGCACGTGGGCCGAGCAGGAGGGACATTTCGCCCATACGTCGGCCTTCTTCTCTGTCGCCGCATCGTCACGGCTCGATCTGGTGAACCAGCCCATGTCTTCATCCTCTACGTATGCCGGGGAAGCGGGCCGGCTTTGAGTGTAATTCGAAGAAACAAACGCGAGCTTGCCGCTTTCCCCGTGCTCACACGCTTCTGAAGGTTGCAGAGTGTACTACTGCCCGCCGGGCGAGACAAGAGCGAAAGGCCGCGAAGTGTTCTGATACAGCTTGATGGAAGGTTGCGCCCAGTATACAGTATTTTGGGGTGGTGGATGCCATCTTGGCAACGGAAGACGTCGGCTCTCTTTCAAGATACGCAAAAGGCGACTTTGGAAATAATAGTCCTTTCTTCTCATAGCGAGCGCCGCGGCGTCTGGTCGACTTGCTCTGGTCGCGGCAGAAAGCGGACGCTGTGGAGCGTCGTTTCGACGCGCAACGAGTCGGTTTCCTCATATGTCGAAGAAACCGAGCATCGAAACAATTGGCTCCAATCCACAAGCCGGATCGTCAAATATCCGTGTAAATCAGTGTGATCCACGGTTTCATTCCGTTCTCGGAAACCACGGTCTCTGGCAATGAGCCGTTTTGAAAAGGGGGAAGACGACCAAACGGATGCGAGTTGTTGAGGTATGCAAGCAAGGAGGAACGGGGGAGATGCGGATAACGGGAGGGGAAAGAAGAGGGACAAGAATAGAAGTTCCCGGTGCGCGGGTCAGGCCGACCAGCGACATGGTTCGCGAAGCCCTGTTCTCCGCCCTGGCCGACAGAATCCCCGGATGCCGGTTTATCGATCTGTTCGCTGGGTCCGGGGTGGTGGGGCTGGAAGCACTCAGCCGCGGGGCTTCCTTTGTCTGCTGGGTCGAGTCGAGCGTCCATGTGCTTCGCGTGTTGAAGGAGAACGTGACGCGAGCTATCACCGGGGATCCGCTGTCCGCCACAAGGTCACAGGTATACAGGTCCGACGCGATACGTTTTCTCGAGAAGGGCGGATTGGACGGTGGTGCGGAACCGTTCGATGTCATCTTTGCAGATCCACCTTATGACACAGACGGGTCCAATGCGTGGCTTAGAAAAGCCTTGAAGGCCCTGGAGAAGACAACTATGTTGGCGGCGGAAGGTTTACTGGTCTTCGAGCAGGCGAAGAAGCAGCCGGATGAGTTGCTGTCAGACGCCTGGCAGGTCATAAGAGACAGGACATACGGCGGGACCAGGGTTCTGTTCTTGAGGAAATCATGATGCAGTGTGCGATTTACGCGGGTACTTTCGATCCCATAACGCTCGGTCATTTCGATGTGCTCCAGCGGGCATCGCGGATATTCGACAAGGTCGTTATAGCCATCGTCAGAAAATCCAATAAGAGCGCGATGTTCTCCGCCGAAGAACGGCTTGCCATGGCAAGTGATGTTGCCTCCGGGTTCGAGAACGTTGAGGCCGACTGTTTTGACGGTCTGCTTGTTGAGTATGCGCGCGAGAGGAAGGTGAACATTCTCATTCGCGGGCTGAGGGCCTATTCGGACTTTGAATACGAGTTTCAGATGGCATTGACAAATCGCAAGCTTGCACCGGAGCTTGAGACGATGTTCCTGATGCCGAAAGACTCCCACAGCTACTTGAGTTCAAGCGTGGTTCGCGAGGTCGTGGAGCTGGGGGGTGATATTGAGGATTTTGTTCCTCAGTGCGTTGAAGGACACATAAGGCGTCGGTTTCCCATCCGAAAGACTGGCGAGGAGTGACCGACGGTGCCGGTGAATCAGATCCATTGATTCAGGAGTGGATCGGAGGCCCACGTGATATTCTCTCTAGCGGAACTTGCGCAGGGCCAGGCCGACGTGTCGGGCGAGGAGCCCGGTTCGATCCTTGAGATGGACAATGAGGAACACCTGCACGTTGAAGGACCGATCAAGTATCGACTGCAGGCATC
>SPBP01000030.1 GCA_004525935.1 Lentisphaerales bacterium
GGTCCGCACTGTTCAAGCAGCAGCAGCGCCACCTTCCCACCAGCATCCGTCCGTTTGCCGAGAATCCGGGCAGGGATCACGCGCGTATCGTTCACAACTAGCAGGTCACCCGATTGGAGGAAGCAAGGTAATTCCCGCACACATCTATGCTCGATCGATCCGGTGTCACGCCTGAGCACCATCATTCTTGCGGCAGCCCGATCCTCGAGAGGATGCTGGGCTATGAGGTTTGCCGGAAGGTTGTAGTCGAATTCTGCGGTCTTCATTTCCATTTGATCCAGAGCCGGGATCGCGAACGTTGGCAGAGACGGAATTACATCATGCGGGTGAGTAGCGTCTATTCCCCGATGATCTTGACCAGCACGCGTTTCCTTCGTTTGCCGTCGAACTCACCGTAGAAGATCTGTTCCCAGGGCCCGAAATCGAGCTTTCCGCCAGTCACCGCAACGACCACTTCCCTGCCCATAACCGATCGTTTCAGGTGGGCATCAGCATTGTCCTCATATCCGTTATGGGCATACTGGGAATGGGGCTTTTCCGGGGCGAGCGTCTCCAGCCATTTCTCAAAATCACCATGGAGCCCGCTTTCGTCGTCATTGATGAACACGGAGGCGGTAATATGCATTGCATTGACCAGGCAGAGGCCCTCCTTGATGCCGCTTTCACGCAGGCACTCGTTAACTTCCGGCGTAATATTGATGAACTCACGCCGATTCCTGATATCGAACCACAATTCCTTCCGATAGGATTTCATGCAGTCTCTTCTTTTCTCTTCAGCCCTCAAGCACCTGCATTTCACACAGTGCCTTGTAGCGTCCGCCGATATTGAGCAGTTCATCATGCCTTCCACGCTCAACAATCCTGCCTTTCTCAAGCAACAGGATCTGGTTCGCATGTTTGACAGTGCTAAGCCTGTGAGCGATGGCAAAGACGGTTCTGCCCGTCATCACTCTTGCAATCGCTTCCTGGACCAGCCGTTCGGTGACCGTATCGAGCGCACTGGTAGCCTCATCGAGGATGAGGATTGGCGGATTCTTCAAAATGGCGCGTGCTATAGAAACTCTCTGCCGCTCCCCGCCACTGAGCACGAAGCCCTTTTCGCCGACCACCCGGTCGTACCCCGCGGGATCAGCCGTGATGAACTCGTGCGCGTTGGCCATCCTGGCAGCTTCCTCGATCTGCTCACGACTTGCATCGGGCGTACCGTAAGCGATGTTGCTGGCTATGGTATCGTTGAACAGGATTGTCTCCTGTGTCACGACTCCTATCAACCTGCGGAGTGACGCGATTTCAATATGGCGCAGATCAATGCCGTCCAGCAGTATTCTCCCTTCAGAGGGATCATAGAAACGGGCAAGCAGATTTGCCATGGTGCTCTTGCCCACGCCTGTTTCCCCGACAACGGCCACGGCAGTGCCTCTTGGTATTTCAACCTGGATATCCTGCAGCACACGAGCCCCTTCATCTTCGTATCCGAAACTGACGTTGTCGAATACAATTCGGTCATTCAGACCCTTGACCGCCACAGGATTATCGGCCTCCTTCAGGATCATATCCATATCGAGCACCGCGAAAACACGGCTGATCGCTGCAGAGCCTCGCTGTATACTCGCGTTGATCCTGGCCAAATGCTTGAGAGGCTGGTACACGACCACGCCCGCAAATGCAATCGGCATGATTTCCGACAGGAGTACCCCGCGCGCGTAGCACACAACGGCAAAGATGCAGACCAGCAGCAGAGCCACTCCTTCCATGAGCGGGCTCATAAGCAGCTCCGACCTCAACGCCTTGACCATAGCCTTGAAGTAGTTCTTGTTCATGATCGCAAATCGACTGGACTCGCTCTTCTCCATGTTGAAAGCCTTAACAATACGTATTCCCGTGAAGTTCTCGTGCATCCTCGAGACGAGATCCGAGATGCGCTCGAGCGAACGATGTGTATACCTGCGCACATAGCGTCCGAGTATGACAATGGGGACAACACAAAGAGGGAACACCAGGAGCACGGCCGACATCAGGCCCATCATCTGTCTCTGCATCGAGAAGTAAACGACGAACCCCGCGGCGCACATGATTTCGATCGGCGCCTTAACGATATCCGAAATGGTTGTGGATATTACCATTTCGATTACGCCCATATCGTTGGTGCCACGGCTTATCAACTGGCCGACATCGGTCTTCCCATAGAACTTCAGAGACTGCGCCTGCAACCGATCGAACATTGCATCTCGCATGTCCTTGACGACGCTTGCGCCCGCCCGTCGCAGGTAGTAGCGATTGATATAGTCAGCTGATGCTCTGACCACTATGAGTATGGGAAGTGCGATGAGACCTAGAATCAGCAACTGCCAGGTCATTCTCCCCTCGTCGTCCATCACTGGAACGCCGATACGTTTGGCAAGGGCAGTCGCTCTCTCGTTTTGCACTACGCTCGCCCCCCCCTCGGTCGTTCCCTCAAACGCCCTTAGGATATCGGGGCTCATGTTGAGCAGACCGAACATGGAACCGCCTGCAACTACGCCGGCCACGACACCGATGGCAAGGCGCACGGTATACGGACGAAGATACGGAATGAGCCTCTTGTAGGCCGAAAACGTGGAACATTCAGAGCTGCCGTTCATTCGCCGAGCGACTCCAGATATCGCTCCGTTTCCAGAGCCGCCATGCAACCCGAACCGGCCGCGGTAACAGCCTGCCGATAGACATGATCCTGGACGTCACCTGCAGCAAAGACTCCCTCAACAGAAGTCCGGGCTCCTGAAACAACAACATAGCCCGCCTTGTCGAGCTCAAGCTGTCCTTGAAAGGGACCGGTATTCGGCTCATGCCCGATCGCAACGAACAACCCTTCGACGTCGATCTCTGAAATCTGACCCGTCTTCACATCCCGCAGGCGCAAACCCGTAACCTTCCCTTCGGCCACATCCCGGACTTCCTCAACAACCGAATTCCACTTCATTGTTACCTTCTCGTTGGAAATGAGCCGATCCGCCATGATTTTCGAAGCTCTCAGGGCATCCCTGCGATGAATTACGGTCACTGCGGATGCATATCGTGTGAGGAACAGCGCATCCTCGGCGGCAACATCCCCTCCCCCGACGACGGCAACCGGCACATTGCGAAAAAACGCTCCGTCACACGTCGCGCAGGCAGAAACGCCTTTACCCCTGAGTTTCTGCTCAGACTCAAGACCGAGATATCTCGCGCTCGCACCGGTTGCTATGATGACAGTTCTAGTTTCGAGCATTGCTCCACCATCGAGGACAAGCTTGAAAGGCCTCACGCCAAAATCCGACGACGCTACTTCCGACTGTATGAAGCGGGCACCAAACCGCTCCGCCTGTCTGCGCATCTCCTGGACGAGTACCGTACCGTCAACGCTCTCCGCAAAGCCGGGATAGTTCTCCACTTCGGAGGTAGTCGTGAGCTGGCCACCCGGTTGGATCCCCTCGACAACGACGGGGCTGAGATCGGCCCGTGCAAGGTAGATTGCGGCAGTCAGCCCCGCGGGCCCGCTTCCAGCTATGACAACCTTCTCCATGGTTATTCCCGTTCGAGTGCCGCAGCGGCGGCAGTGCATTGCGGAGGAGCTGATCGTCGAAGGCAGTGAAAATGCCACGGCATAATTACGTGTACTTCAGCACCTCTTCGACCGTGGTGTATCCGTTCAGGATGTTCCGGACTCCGTCCTCGCGCAGCGTCCGCATACCCAGTTCAATGGCCTTGTTCCGGACAAGAAGCGTAGGCTTGCGTTCGTTGATCATCATGGCTATCGGATTACTTACCTGTAGATACTCGTAGATACCCCTTCGCCCCTTGTATCCGGTATTGTTGCACTCCTGGCAGCCTTCGCCGTAATGGAGCTCCCTGTCACCGATTTCGGTCTCTGAGAGGCCAAGCTGCTCCAGAATGCTCCGATCCGGTTTATACGAAGTCTTGCAGCGCGGGCAGATCGAGCGCAGCAAACGTTGACCCATGACTGCCTCAAGCGTGGAAGAACACAGGTACGGCTCAACACCCATGTCTATAAGACGGGTGATGGCACCCGCGGCATCGGTCGTATGCAACGTACTGAACACCAGGTGGCCCGTGAGTGAAGCCTGGATGGCTGTCTGCGCCGTTTCGAGGTCGCGAATTTCACCAACCATCATGACATCCGGATCCTGTCGCAAGAAACTGCGCAACACGGAGGCGAACGTGTTGCCCACCAGCGGATTGATCGGCACCTGTATAATCCCTTCGACATCATATTCCACCGGTTCTTCAGCCGTAAGAATCTTCACCTCGACAGTATTGACGCGTCTGAGCGCCGAATACAGCGTGGTGGTCTTGCCCGAGCCGGTGGGACCGGTTACAATGATGATCCCGTTCGGCTTAGCCACATCAGCGCAGAACAGCTCAAAGACCTCGTCGGACATTCCAAGGTTCTCGAGATCAAGCGACACAACACTTCGGTCCAACACACGAAGCACAACGCTTTCCATCCCGTTCTGGGTCGGCAATGTTGCAACACGAAGGTCGATCGGCTTCCCGGCAATTTGAATCTGAATCCTGCCGTCCTGCGGCAGACGTCTCTCCGCGATGTTCAGGCTCGACATTACCTTGATTCTTGAAATCACCGGAAGAGCAAGGCGAGCTGGAGGAGGGGTCATTTCATAAAGAGCACCGTCCACGCGATATCGTATCTTGAATTCCTTTGCGAACGGCTCAAAATGTATATCAGATGCACGATCATGCACGGCCTGATACAGCACCAGGGTCACGAACCTGATGATCGGGGCCGAGCCCGCTGCTGCTTCGATATCTTCTTCCGCGGCCTCACTGCTCAGATCCATCGCGCTGCTGACCTGATCGATTTCGGCCTCGAGTGATGCCAGCATTTCGTTCACCGAAGCGCTTTCATCTCCGTAGAACTGATTGATGCAGTTTCGCACGTCCTCTTCCCGCGCCACAGCGAAAGAGACATCACGCGAAAGAACGAACGTCAGTTCGTCCATCGTCTGGGGGCTGATGAGATCCGCGACTGCCAGCATAACCGAGTTGGCGTCCTTCTCAACCGGAACAACGTTATACATACGGGCGACGCTCGCCGGAATCGTATGGATCACTTCCGGCGGGATATCCACTGCCGGCAAATTGATTACGGTGGCACCAAGGTAGCCGGCAACGATCTCGAGCAGGTCATCTTCAGTCGTTATTCCCATATGGATAACGGTTTGCCTGATCGACTGTCCGGTCCGCGACCCGTTTTCCTTAATCCGAGCGATGTCTTCCTCTTCGACAATGCCGTTTTCAACCAGAAGTTGAAGCAACGGATCGCCACTGACGTCGCCTATCGGCGCGTCTTGCGGGACATCGGTCTGATCATCTGTTTCGGCTTCTGCAGCCATGATATCCTCTACTTCTTGCCTTTGGCGTCGTCCTGCAGTTTCTCGACAACCGCAGAAGCATCCTGGGCCTTTGTTATGAGATCCTCGTAAGCTATCTGGCCTGCTGCATACAGGGCCATCAGGTGGGCATCGAGCGTGATCATGCCGTACTTGCCGCCCGTCTGAATCTCAGATGGAATTCGATACGTCTTATTATCACGGATCAGGGCTTCAATGGCCGGAGTCGAGATCATTATTTCGAACGCCGCGATACGCCCGGGCTTGTCAGCGCGAATCATGAGCAACTGGGAAACAACCGCTACTATGCTCGATGCAAGCTGGGTCCTGATCTGGTCCTGCTGGCTGGTCGGAAATGCATCCACGATTCTGTCCACCGTTCTTGCCGACCCGGTGGTGTGCAGCGTGGCGAACACGAGGTGTCCGGTTTCAGCAGCGGTAATCGCCGCGGACATCGTTTCAAGATCCCTCATTTCACCAACGAGTATGACATCGGGATCCTGTCGCAATGCGCGCCGCAGTGCTTCCTGGAACGACGGAACGTCTACACCGAGTTCTCTCTGTATCACCAGAGACTTCTTGTGATTGTGATAGTACTCGATCGGGTCTTCAACGGTAATGATGTTGCAATCGCGCTCCTGATTAATGACGTTCACCATGCTTGCAAGCGTGGTGGTCTTGCCGCTGCCGGTCGGTCCGGTGACCAGCACGAGACCGCGCGGTCTAAAAAGCAGCTCCTTCACCTGGGGGGGCAGCCCGATTTCGTCAAGCGTCATCAGGTCCGTCGGAATCTGGCGGAGGACCACGCCGATAACACCTTTTTGCTTGAATACACTTACCCGGAACCTGGCAACTTCTCCGAATCCAAACCCGAAATCGACGCCACCCTGTTCTCTCGTCTTCTGCTGATTATCTTCCGACGTGATACTCTTCATGAGTCGCTCGGTATCGTCCGGGTTGAGCGGCTCAACATCCAGGGGGTTCAGGCTGCCGTGAATACGCAAGACTGGTGGTGATCCCACCTCCAGGTGAATATCGGACGCTCCCTCGTCAACAGCCAGTTGGAGCAACTCGCTCATCTCTACTTTTCTGACATCCAAGCTCATCAGTCAATATCTCCCATTGTTACCCTGAGGATCTCATCAAGACTTGTCATTCCGCTGATCACCTTTCTCATGCCGTCTTCGCGAAGCGTACGCATGCCACTTTCTCTTGCTCGGATCCGCAACTCCGATGCGGGCAGCTTCTCAAAGATCATTCTCTGAATATCCTCCGATATATGGAAGATTTCGAAGATTCCTTTTCTGCCCTTATACCCGGTCAGTGCACATTCATTGCATCCCCTGCCTGCCATAATCTTCATGTCGCTCCCGCCTTCATGGGATGCACTTAGAATGTTGGTTTCAATCTGGGTCGGGGCCCTTTCCTCGGCGCACTTTTTGCAGTGACATCTGACAAGCCGCTGAGCCATGGCTGCGCGCACAGAGGAAGCAACCAGGAAGGGCTTGATTCCGATATCCAGCAACCTGGTAATAGCGCTGGGAGCATCGTTTGTGTGAAGCGTACTGAACACGAGATGGCCCGTCAGTGAAGCTTCGGTCGCAATATTAGCTGTTTCAAAGTCACGAATTTCACCGATCATCACGATATTCGGAGCCTGCCTGAGGATCGAACGCAGCGCGGCAGCGAACGTTAACCCGATGTCCTCCCGTACATTGACTTGGTTCACCCCGGAAAGCTGGTACTCGACCGGATCCTCGACAGTGATGATCTTGCGGTCCGGTCTGTTGATATAGTTCAAGCATGCATACAACGTAGTCGTCTTGCCCGACCCCGTGGGACCCGTCACCAGAATGATTCCGTCTGGCGCCTGAATAAGTTGTTCGAACACACGCTGATCGTCACTTAAGAATCCCAGTTCCGGCAGGCCCAGTGCCAGACTCTGTTTGTCCAGAATTCGCATGACGATACTTTCGCCATGGCTCCCCGGAACAGTTGATACGCGCAGATCGAGTTGGCGTCCACGAATATTGACTTCGATACGACCATCCTGCGGCGTACGCTTCTCGGCAAGCTTCATTCCAGCCATAAGCTTTACACGACTCAGAATCGCCGACTGCAGCCGTTTAGGTGGACTGTCGACCTCGTGTAGAACGCCGTCAATCCTGTAGCGCACCCTGAAGCGCCGCTCCATGGGCTCAAGATGGATGTCCGATGCCCGGTTCCGATGCGCCTCAAGTATAATAAGGCTGACCAGTCGGATAATCGGAGCATCGGTTTCCGCAATGGAGCTGTCATCACTCTGATCTACCGACGAACGCACCGCCATGTCGACATTGGTGTCGGATATTTCTTCGAGCATCGCTTCCATGGAAGCTTCAACAGCATAATAGCGTTCGAGGGCTCCCTTGATCTCATCCGGCGGGGCAACGACTCCCTGCACATCGCATTTCAGAATATGCCGCAGATTATCGAGGGACTCCATATCGAGAGGATCACCGAGGGCGACCACGAGCGTGTTGTCGTGTTTGTTAATAGGCACGACTTTGTAGCGCCTGGCAAGGTCAACCGGAAGCGCGGAAATCACGTCGGGGGGAATCGTTTCTCCCACGAGCGTCACCACGTCCATGCCGAACTGTTCCGCCAGCGCCCCAAGTATGTCGCCTTGCGAGACTATCTCATCTCTTACAAGCGCATCTATGACGCTTCCGCCATTTTCCGCACTTGATTCCCGGGCGAGCTCGATCTGGCCGGCGGTGACAATCCCCTTCTCTTCGATCACTTCCAGAACATAGTCATCATTGGAGGTCACTTGGCACGTCTCCGTCACGTCATTCAATCCGAGGATTCTAGCACCCGGTCCTGCGGCACGCAAGTTCAGTGCGCGTCGATTCTTTCCCTGACGAGCTGCGCCACAATCTGCGGATTAGCCTTGCCACGGCTCTGCTTCATCACCTGCCCCACGAGAAACTGAATGGCAGCCTTTTTGCCCTTCCGATAGTCTTCGACGGACTTCGGATTGTCAGCGACAGCTTCATTTACAAACATGGAGAGCTCATCTGAATCGTTTACCTGGACCAGCCCCCTGGCCTGCATAATGGTGGCCGGATCGCCACCATGCGCCATGAGTTCACCGAGAATCTCCTTGGCGCTGGTCGAAGTGACTTTGCCACCTCCCACAAGCGCAACCAGATCGGCAAGTGCCTTGGGCGTTAGAGGAAGGCTCGCAACCGTCTTCCCGGTTTCTGAAAGGTGCCGAAGCAGTTCCGTCATGATCCAGTTGGATACGGACTTGTAATCGGTGTTGAATGACGCTGCCTGCTCAAACAGGTCGGCGACTTCCCTATCGCCGGCAAGGACGCGCGCATCGTATTCAGGAAGACCGTATTGAGCTACAAAACGTTTCCTTCGCGCTCCGGGCAATTCGGGAAGACCCTTCTTCCACGTGTCAATCTGCTCCTGCAAAAGCACTACCGGCATGAGGTCCGGCTCTGGGAAGTAGCGATAGTCATGCGCCGCCTCCTTCGACCTCATTTGGAAGGTTGCTCCCGCGTCAACATCCCAGCGACGGGTATCCTGCACTATCCTCTCGCCGTTCTGCAGGGCCTCCACCTGACGGACGATCTCATATGCAAGAGCATCGTGGACCCCCTTGAACGTATTCAAGTTCTTGATTTCCGATTTCGTGCCCAGTGTTTCCGTACCCTCCGGACGGACACTGCAATTCACGTCACACCGCAAATTGCCTTCTTCGAGATTGCAGTCACTTGCGCCGACGTATTGAAGGATCTGCTTCAGGGCCAGCAGAAACGCAAGCGCCTCATCGGGCGAAACCATATCCGGTTCAGTAACGACCTCCATGAGTGGAGTGCCTGCCCTGTTAAAATCGACACCACTGTGATTCGCAAAATGCAGATTCTTGGCAACATCTTCCTCCAGATGAATGCGGCACAGTGCAACACTTCTGGCACCTGCGTCCGATTCGATCTCAACCGAGCCCCCAACACACAACGGCATGTCATACTGTGAAATCTGGTAATTCTTGGGCATGTCCGGATAGAAATAGCTTTTTCGATCGAACTTGCTGTAATTGCTTATGCTCGATCCCGTCATGAGCCCCGTCATGACCGTGTAGCAAATCGCCTTTTCGTTCATGGTCGGCATTGTTCCGGGGTATCCCAGGCAAACAGGACAAATGTTCGCGTTGGGCTTGTCACCAAAGCTTGTGCGACAACTGCAGAACATCTTGGAGTCCGTCTTGAGCTGTACATGCACTTCCAGACCTATCGAGGCGATGTATTTCACGATTACACGCCTCTCCCTTCCGACTTCCCGGCGCGTTCAAGAACTTCCTCAAATGCATAACCTACACGCAGTATGTTTTCTTCGCGGAACGCCGGCCCCAGAATCTGCAGACCTATGGGCAGATCGTCAGTTGTCTGGCCGCACGGAATGGACATTCCGCATATCCCTGCCAGGCTGGCAGGTACGGTCAGCGCATCGCCGAGGTACATTTCCAACGGATCATCACACTTCTCCCCTATCTTGTAGGCAGCGGTGGGAGCGACGGGTGCCAGCAATGCGTAACATTCTTTGAACGCTTTCTCGAAGTCTGATCGTATCAGTGTCCTTGCTTTCTGGGCCGCCAGATAGTAGGCCTCGTAGTAGCCGCTGCTGAGCACGTAGGTTCCAAGGATTATCCTTCTCTTCACTTCCGGTCCGAATCCCTCCGCGCGCGTGTTCTCATACATATCCAGGACATCTTCGGCCCTGTCCGATCTGAACCCGTAACGGACGCCATCGAATCTTGCGAGGTTGGCCGACGCCTCGGCCGTGGCAATGATGTAGTAGGCCGCAATCGCATACTCCGTATGCGGAAGGCTTACCTCCACTATTTCGGCTCCGGCTGCGCTGCAAAGAGATGCCGCGCTCTTCACCGCAGCTTCAACTTCCGGGTTCATACCCTTCACAAAATATTCTTTAGGTAAGCCTAGCCTTATTCCTTTAAGGTCTCGCCTGAGCGCCCCTTCGCGGCAAGGCGGCTCAAGGTCCAGCGAAGTCGAATCCATTTCGTCCCTGCCCGAAATCGCTTCAAGCAGCAAAGCAGCATCTTCCACATTCTTTGTGATCGGACCAACCTGATCCAGTGACGAAGCAAATGCGGTCAGGCCAAACCTTGAAACTCTCCCATAAGAAGGCTTCATGCCGACGCATCCGCAGAACGAAGCCGGCTGTCGAATCGAGCCCCCCGTGTCGCTGCCAAGTGCAGCTATCGCCATATCAGCAGCAACCGCAGCAGCAGAGCCCCCGCTCGACCCGCCCGAAACCCGGTCAAGACTGTGCGGATTGTGCGTGACTTGGAATGCCGAATTCTCAGTGGACGAACCCATACCGAACTCGTCCATATTGGTCCGACCCAGGAGAACAACGCCGCATTCACGCAGCCGAGCGACATCGGTGGCATCATAGGGCGAAACGTAGCCCCGCAGAATCCGGGAAGCACACGTGCATGGCTGGCCCTTAACGTTCAGAATGTCTTTGACGGCAATTGGTACGCCTGCCAGCAGATTTGAAGGATCGACATTGCCCTTCGCCCTGGCCCGGTCAATCGCCCTGGCCTGCTCCAGCGCCCCGGCTTCATCCAGGTGAAGATAGGCGCCGATCTGCCCATCCCTCTCCTGTATCAGACGTACCAGGCTGGATACGAGTTCTTCAGAGCTGCACTCTCCGCCCTGCAGCATTCTTGCCGCTCGACTTACAGTAAGCGTATTGATATCGGTCATGACCGGCTCTCACTTTGACGTCAGGCGCTTGATTTCCGGCACCGGCGACGCTGCTTCGTTTTCAGCTGCACCAGCCTCGGCCCAGCACCGTCTGACCGGTGTTCTTCCTGTATTTCAAGCGCAGGAAACTCTATTCGACAATCTTAGGCACGACAAACAGCCCATCACGTTGAGCAGGTGCATTGCGCAGGACCTCTTCCGTTGTTAGTCCTTCGCGAGCCATGTCCTCTCGGAATACGTTCTGGACAGATCTTCCGTGCGCTGTCGGCTCAACCCCGGTTGTATCGATTTCACGGACTTTGTTGACATAGCCGACGATGCCTTCGAGCTGTTTCTGAAAAACGGCAGTCTCCTCCTCGGACAACCGTAACCTCGCCAGGTGCGCGACATAGGCCACATCAATATTCTTCTCGCCGGCAACATCCATCATCAGGCCATTCCCTTCCCTTCTGCCTCGAGGCACGAACGTTCTAAGGTGTGCAGCGGTAGGCAGTTTACGGACAGCTGCCAGTCTATGAACGACATTCCCCGCGAGCAAGGAAAGAATTCGCGGCCCGGGCGCAGCAAAACTGCAGTTGCAGCGAAACGACCCCTCTGGTACAATTTCAAAACTAAGGTGTAACTAGCGCGACAAAGGGAGGCAATTCAGCATGAAACTGATCAACCGGGCAGAATCGTTCATTCTGGTATGCACAATGGCCGTCTTCTTCAGCGGGTGTGCCGGGTTCAGGCAATCCGTGGTAGATGTCGATCCAGACAACAGCAAAGCAATGGATTCGAAATATGACTACACGGACATGAAGACCATGCCCGATGAGATCGCGAAACAGATTCTCTCTCATCCGACTGTAGCCGGCGACGACGCCGCACCAATCGTGGCAATACTCGGCATAGAAAACAGGACGACCCTCCACATTGACACAAAAGCCCTGGCTGACACACTCATGGCCAAACTGCTCAACAGCGGTAAGCTGCGTTTCGTGAACGCGTCGAAGCGCGACCAGCTTCTGAAAGAGCAGAATTACCAGGCTGCGAACGCAACGAAGGACTCCCAGGTCTCCATTGGCAAGCAGCTCGGGGCCAAATACATGATCACCGGTGCAATGATAGAGCTCACAAAACAGACGGGGCGGCAGGTCCGAGTGTCGAAGAAAGAAGAACGCTATTACCGGCTTACTGTCGAACTGACCGATCTGGAGTCCGGCCTGATTACCATGGTCGGATCGTCGGAACGTGCGCGCAAGGAGAGCCAGCCGCTTATCGGATGGTAAGCATGAGCCCAGGAGTCTGTCGGACTTTCGCCATGCGAAAGTCCTCCATACTCCTCCTGAGTTTTGTAAGTGTTTGCACAATAAGCTCCTGCGGAACCGACCAATAATGATCCGCTTACACACATATGTCCATGACCTGCCGTTGACCTCTGGTGCAGTTTTTCTTCAACGCTCACTTCCGCAAACACTTACAAAACTCTATCTAGCAGCTTGGAGGACTAAGTCCGACAAGCTGCTGGCCCGGATGACACTGTGCCGAGGAGCGATCATTGTCCTCGTCGGCTTTCTTCTCAGCGGTTGTGCCGGCACAACGCTCGAGGTAGCACGCGCCAACTTCCATTCTGGGATGTTGACCGAAGCCGCGCAGAACCTCGCCGACTTCCCTCCCAATGATAAGGATGCCGTTTTGTACCTGATGGAACGCGGATCCATAAAGCAAGGCCTGGGGGACTACGACTCAAGCACCCGGGATTGGCTTGCTGCTGTCGGAAAGCAGGAGGAACTTGAAACACGGAGTGTAACCAAACACTCTGCCAGTTTTGTGGTCAACGATAGGACGATCCCGTACCGCGGCCCACCTTTTGAACGGACATTGTTGCGCACCATGTTGGCGGTGAACTTCCTTTCCAAAGCCATGTGGCAGGATGCCGGCGTCGAGGCACGGAATATCATCAACCATCTTCAGGACCTCAACGAGTATCCGGACGATGCGTTCAGCCGCTATGTTGCGGGCCTCTGTCTGGAGTTGATGGACGATCCGTCTAATGCTGCACTGCAATATCGAAACGCAGCTGGTCTCCTGAAAGAGGTGCGGATTGATGATAAGACCGGTGCCATTATCACGACTGACGGGCAGGCACAAACGAGGAACAGGAAGCAGCAGGCAGAACTCGTATGCCTGGTAATGCTTGCGCGGTCCCCCACGGGTGCACAAATGGTGTGTGGATCCTCTGCCTTCCCCTGCACAACCTACGCGGAGCTCTTCATCAACGGAGACTATGCAGGGCGGAGCTATACGTTTACGGACACCTGGCAACTTCTCAGGGCGACACAGGATCGGACGGCAGCTCTTCAGATTACCAAGACAGCGGTCAGACTCGGTGTAAAAGCGACCCTGGCCTACCAGATCAAGCGGCAGAACGAAACTCTGGGAGAACTTGCCGAGTTGATGCTTCTCGCGTTCGAACGGCCCGACGACCGCCGCTGGGAAACACTGCCGCGTTTGCTGCAGGTCGCACGGGTGCCCTGCCCTCGGGATCTGTCGGAATATGAGGTCGTGTTCAAGAACTCTTCGGGGCGTGTCCTGAAGAAGCTGCGAATCACTTCCCCCATCGTGAGGAAGGACAATACACTGTTTTCTTTCTGCCGGGACATTCCGTCCTACTACGGCACGAGAACCGTTCAGCCGGACTAGTCCTCGCGGACCGGCCCGTACCTGACATCGGATCAAAACAATAACCGGCACATGATCAAAGCCAATGCGTGTAGGGATTGTGCCTACTTCAGAACTGTAAGGTAAACCACGAAAAGCGAGACCATCACGAAAAGCACTATCAGGAATATTGCCCTGTTGCGTTCGACCCGACGCTCTCTTCTGAGTGACGCATCGGTGTCAATCCCGCCTCTCAGCAGGTAATTTGCGAACCGCTCTCCCTGTTCGCCACGGCCTATCGCATCCGGCTCTGTCTTCTGTGTTGTCGACGGAGGTCGATTGTCTCCTGCCGCGACACCGGAACGTATCGCAGCGCTCCTGCTCTTCGAACTCTTGCGTGACGGGCTGCCTCCGGACCATGGACGCGTCATGCCGCTTCGTCCAACGCTGATACGACTGCGGGCCGAATCAGCACAGTCGCGTACCAGTTCATCACCCCGAGTGTCGACCTTCAGGGACAACGACTTGATACCGTTGTTCACCGACGCCAGCTCTTCCTCGATCTTCCTGATGCGGTCGGACAAGGGCGAACGCTTGCGTGAAAACAGTCTCATATCCAATTAACCAAGCGGAGGATCACATAAACACCAATCACGACAAACGTCAGAAGTGCCAGCGGCAGAGAGAGAGCGAATCCAACCTTGATCCAGTAGCCTATACTTCGTTCCGGCACTGAACCCGGCGCATGATCAGAGAGGCCAAGTCGGCTTCCTGACAACACGGATTCACCACTTCCCTCCAGAATCTGGATCTTGGCCAGTGCCTTATTGTGCTCCATGCGGGCGTCGTCGATTATGACCAGTGCCTTGTAAAGCTCTTCCCGGAAGCGATCGTCCGGCCAACGTTCTTCATCGATGCTCTCGATTTCCTCGAGCGCTTCCTTGAAACGATTGCGTGTGGCTATCAGAAGTTCCGTCAATTGCGCTGATTGAACTTCCTTCTTTTCCAGCGCGATGATTCCTTCGTTAAGCCGCTCGACCATCTCACGCTTTCCGTGTGTGTAGTCATGCTGCTTTCTGCCGAGGTCCTCGAGAGACTGTTTCTCCTCTTCGAGTTCCTGCTGACGCTTGCGAAGCTCCTCGAGTTCGGTGATGGTCCGAACCATATTGTTGCCGACTTCCTCCCTGTGCTTGGCAAGACGTCCGAGATTCAGCTCAGATATCGATTGCACAGGAACTTCCGTCCCGGCGGCATCCTGTTCAGACAGAGGTATCTGCTCTTTCTGGCTTGTTCTGAGCTTCTTCTTCCAGCCTCGATCGCTGAGAAGGTCATCGTCGACAAAATCTGTATTCCTCATTTTCAGCCCCCGGTGTCTACAGGATATCCGGGGAAGACTAGTAAAGAATCGGCGGTTGCGCAATCACTTCCTGCCATGCTAGCAGCCCGTCGGACTTAGCTCGCCCTGACTGGCGATCAAACTCCTAGGTCTGCTAGCCTCATTAGTGGGTCTTAGACTGGAGTCCTGATGATCTTACGTCGGTTGCATGGAGGTGCTACGATGAAGAAGAGGCATGCTTGTTCTGCTGTTA
>SPBP01000246.1 GCA_004525935.1 Lentisphaerales bacterium
CATCCTCTTCCACGGCATGATTTCCCCTCTGGTTACGCAAAGGGGAGAATGCTACAGAAATGGTCGGGATTTGCGAGGAATCACGCGTGGACGACTTTTTTGACCGGACGGGATGGTGTCGTGTGTCTTCGACGCCGACTGTTGAAATATCGTCCCAATAACGCCGTGCTTCCATCCTTGGGCCCATTCCGGTAGAATAATCACCTCGATAGGGGTCACACACATGGTCGTAGGAATCGGGGCCTCGACAGATACATGTTGGACTTGGGAAGAAGGCTCAAATATACTGAGAGACGATGAAGAAACCAAGGATATACGTGGATTCGTCCGTAATCGGGGGATGCTGTGACGATGAATTCCGGGAGGAAAGCAGGGCCCTGTTGGCCATGGCAAGCCGTGGGCAGGTCCACCTGATTCTCTCGGAGCTTCTCGTCAGGGAACTTGAAGGCGCACCTGAAGAAGTCCGGACCGTGCCGGCCTTAATTCCGAGCGATGCTTTCGAATCAGTATCGCTGAGCGTGGAGGCACAGGAATTGCGAGATAGGTACTTGGAGGCAAATGTCGTGGGACCGGCGCAGAGCAATGACGCATATCATGTGGCGCTGGCGACAGTGGCGAAAGCAGAAATGATTGTAAGCTGGAACTTCCGGCACATCGTGCATTTTGACAAGATTAGAGGTTTCAATGCGGTGAATCTGCGAGAGGGCTATTTGCCCATAGAAATCCACTCCCCGAAGGAGGTGGTATAGATGACAACAACAAAGAAGAAATCGTTTGATTGCGTTGAGATGAAGAATCGTATCCAGGCTGAACTTCAGGAAGAATGGCGGGGCATGTCCGACGATGAGATCCGGACAGAGATCTCGGACACGTTGTCGAAATCCGACAGCCCTGTAGCCCAATTGTGGAAACGCATCAGTTCGCAAACTTCTGGTTCGTTCCGGACTGCAGCACCCAGGAGTGCGAAGGCAGGCCCATAACGAGGGTCCTCCTAGGGTCAGCCCTTATAATAGAGAATAAGGCATGAGTATCGACGTATTGGCTGGTATTGTATGATTGATGGCGCGACAACTGAGAATTGAGTACGCGGGCGCAATGTCTCATGTCACCGTCAGGTCGAACGGTAAGCAGGCGCTATTTGGGGACGATGAAGACCGGCGATACCTTCTTTCCCGTATAGCCAAAGCATGCGACGAGCACAAGGCACGAATATACCTGCTCTGCCTCATGGAAAATCATTTAGGAAGAACGCAGACCGGCCATTTTCCGGAAAAAGCTTCACCTATTTTCGACTATTTGTGTGTCCCTAATCGCAAATAGGACGGTTGGGATGGAGGACATGGGTTCCCGAAAGAGCTAGGGGGCTCGAGGGGCGGACCGGGAGGATCAGCCTATTTGCCTATGTTGTAGACAAGCGAGGCTTTGACGGAGATGTCGTTCTCCTTGGTCTCTTCCGGAGGGGCCGAATTGTAGCGGTCCTGCGCCGTAACCCGAAGGCTTAGATTATCATTAACCGTTGCCTCGATGCCAACTTCGGCGTTAAGCAGGAATGCGTCGAGATTATCTGAATCGGGCATGAACTCGATGGTCTGCCACAGCTTGGCGTTGTCGCTCAACTTCCTGGCATAACTCTGTGCAAGCCGTATCACAACAGCATCATCTGTCACTGCTACGTCAGTCGTTATTCTTTCAGTGCGGTACGACAGGCCGGCTTCAATGGATAACTCATGCGTCTCGTTCTTGATTAGCGAATACCCGGCTCCAGGGCCGGCAATGATGCGATAGTCAATATTCGCAATCGTATCAAAATCTACGTCACCGCGAAGATAGAGGTAGGCCATCTCAGATACCGCACGATCATACCTGGCCGACAATTTTCCGTTTTCTTCGCTTACCGTCTTGTCCGCCTCTCCCCTGGCCAGAAGGAGCGAACACTTGTAGCTGTTCTCGTCAACTGTGCGCGCGGTGCTCAGCTCTACGTTCACAAGGATGCTCTCGCTGTTTCCGGCCGCTGCGTTCAGGCCCAGAGCAGCCTTGCTCTGCCATCCGGTGTCTTCAGCTCGAACTGCGAGAGCAAATACGAAGATCAGCGATATTGCGAGACGGGTAAAACTGTGGCTGCCGGTTGAGTTCATGATTCATCCTTTCTATGTCAGTTTCAATGTTAGTGCTACCAGTGACAGATGCGGCAGCTCTGCAACTGCTTCGCCATTTCGTACAACAGCTTCTGCGAAGGGCTGCGACTTGACTATGTCGCGTTGCTCAAATGTATTGGCGCTCCTGGGGTTGGGCCCCGTAAGGATCTGTGCACTTTCGATCGATGCAACACTTCGGTCTGCCATCCGGATCGTCACTTCCGCGCTGCGATCAATGCTGCGGTTCGTAACAAACACGTTCAGCAGCCCATCGTTCAGAATAGCACTCGAATCAATAACAGGAACCGTTCCGTACGAATCGCTATCATAGGTGGGGCCGTCCGCAGAAAGCATGAGTGAAATCCCTTCACGTCGTTTCGAGAACATCTCGAACGGGTAGAAGATGGATTGAAGCAGCATATCGTCGCCACGCGTCAGGATCGGGGCAAGTACGTTAACGATTTGAGCAAGGTTGGCGATCTTCAGCACGTCTGCGTGTCTTATGAAGCTGTGCAGAAAGCCACCTGCAACCAGGGCATCCTGGAGTGTGAAAATGCCTTCACCAAGGTGGGGCGCAAACCTGCATCCGGAACCGGAATCAGAGAGATCGCAAGACACGTTCCATTCGTCGAAGCAAAGGCAGGTGCGTTTCGCGCTCCTTCGCCTGGCCTGGACAAAGCGGCACGCGGCATCCATCTCCTCGATCTGGCGGTCAATTGATGCGCTGGAGGCCAGGAAGTCGCTGGTGTCTTTCATTATCTTCGCGGCCTGTTGCGCGCGGATGGCATAATCACGAGCGGGGACATGGCCAAGTTGCCAGGGGCCATCCATTTCGTTGCCGAGACACCACAACTTGACATCGTGTGGCTGATCGTACCCGTTCGCTGCACGCATATCTGCGTAACGCGTACCGGTTGGGCAGTTGCAGTATTCCACCCAGTTTCCAGCTTCTTCGGGCGTGCCTGTACCGAGATTAGCAGTCAGCATTGGTATCCAATCCATTTCACGTGAGAGCCGGATGAACTCGTCTGTGCCGAATCGGTTTGGCTCAATGCTGTTCCACGCCAGGTCCCGCGCCACCGGACGTTTCTCGCCCGGCCCGACACCATCAAGCCAATGGTAGCCTGAGGCAAAATTGCCCCCGGGATAGCGCATGGCGGTCATTTTGAGACGCTTCAGGCTGTTGAGAACATCAGTCCGGAATCCGTTCGGGTCAGCGAGGGTACTGGACGGTTCATACACTCCCTCGTAGACCGCGCGTCCCAGATGTTCGAGAAATCCGCCGAAGATGCGAGGATCAACCTGACCGATGTTGAATCCGGTATGCAGTTGAATAGTGGTTTGCTTCATGGGTTTTTATTCCGCAGCCCTATCGGCGGGAGCTATGTGTGTGACGGGTGGCGCATTTTCGAATACGGCAAGCGGATGAAGGTGGAACTTGAGGCTGCTGCCGAACGTAGGCCACCAGGCGCATTGTTCTGAGGCGGGTCCTATGCGGGTGCGCATGACGTCAATGCCCCAGATGCTGTCTGCGGTAATAGTATGTCCACCCATTTCGGAGACCTTGATCGCGAACTCGCATGCCCAGTAGCCACGGTCCTTGAAAACACCTGCTGCGTGCTCGCACTCGAAGTTGCTCCGGTTGTTATTCTGGTATGAGTCGAACAGCACACCACGCGCGTTGATGACGAACTGGTACACATCCATCTCGCTGTTAAACGGATCGAAGAACAGTTCGACGCAATCGTCTTTCCATGTGCCGTCGTCCCTGTTCATCTTCTGCATGATGAGCTTGGAGAGATCATCTTCATATGCGAGGACGCCAATGTAGAGCGTCTGCTCGTAGTAACCCGCGTAGAACCGACTCTTGCTCTGCGTAAGGCGCGTTGCCCATCGCGCGTTGGTACGATAGGGGATATCGCCCGCGAAGGCATTCTTCCATGCCTCATCACTGGGATCGCCGTCTATCTCTGGCGCTGAGGAGAGCCGGGGAATCTTCATGAGCGCCCCGTAGGTCTCGGCAAGCTTAAGCGCCTTTTCACGCTCTCCGGTCTTGAGCAGCATTCGCACCATTCGAATCCGCGCCTGGAGGTTCTCGGGATCCAGCGCAAGCGCCCTGCTCAGCAGGTCTTCCATTCCGACTACATCGGATTTCTGAAAGGCCTGAACGGCTTCGTTGCAGAGATCTTCGATCTGGCGTCCGAGAACGGAGTGGGCGAGGAAGGTGAGGTCTTCGTCGGGCTCGGTTGCTGCGCACTGCGCAGCGGTTTCCACGATCCGCGTTCTTTGTGCCTCGTCCAGTTTATCCCATACGCTGCCGCC
>SPBP01000084.1 GCA_004525935.1 Lentisphaerales bacterium
CATTGTTGACGAGTTTACCGGCAGGATCCTGCCTGGCCGGAGATGGAGCGATGGGTTGCATCAGGCCGTCGAAGCGAAGGAAGGTGTTGAGATAGAACGGGAAACACAGACGCTGGCCACGATCACTATTCAGAACTACTTCCGTATGTACGATAAACTTGCCGGTATGACTGGTACTGCCGAAACCGAGGCATCCGAGTTTCACGAGACGTATGGGCTGGATGTTGTGGTCATGCCGACCAACCGTCCGGTGCGGCGTTTGGACTTCGATGACCGCATCTACAAGACGCAGAGGGAAAAGTACAGGGCCATAATCGAGGATATCGCCGATTGCCACGAACGCGGTCAGCCGGTTCTTGTGGGTACGATATCGGTGGAGACTTCGGAGTTGATCGGCAGAATGCTGAAGCGGGCAAAGATCCCTCACAATGTTCTAAATGCGAAGCAACACGCCAGTGAGGCCGAGATCGTGGCCCGCGCGGGCGAGAAGGGAACTGTCACAATCGCTACGAACATGGCGGGCCGTGGCACTGACATAAAGCTGGGGGAAGGCGTCGTGCAGATCGCTCGCCCGGTAGTCGAATCTGACATACCGCTTGACGGCAAGGTAGATGGCAAGACGCTACGCGATATTCTCGTTGAGAATCCGTGTGGATTGTACGTGATAGGTTCTGAACGACATGAAGCCAGACGAATTGACCGACAGTTGCGCGGGCGCTGTGCAAGGCAGGGAGACCCCGGCGTTTCAAGATTCTACGTGTCGCTGGAAGACGACCTGATGAGGCTGTTCGGGTCCGACCGAATTGCCGGCATACTGGACCGGCTCGGGCTGGAGGAGGGGCAGGTCCTAGAACACAGGTGGTTGAACAGGTCCATTGAGACTGCGCAGAAACGGGTAGAGCAGCAGAATTTCGCAATCCGCAAGCGAACACTTGAGTATGACGATGTCATGAATAAGCAGCGCAAGATTGTTTATGGCATGAGGGGCGAAATCGTGCGGAATTCCAACGTGCGCGAACAGCTGTACGATCTTATCTGGGATGTAGTTAACGACAGGACAGCCTCAATGCTGGCCGAACGAAGCGAGGAAGCCGCAAAAGCTTTTGCAGACTGGGTTTTGCTTACATTCCCGGTGGCCGTGAGACAGGAGGAGTTCAGGGGAGTAGACCCGGAACCCGCTGCCGACAAGCTGTTTGGGATGGTCAAATCCGCCTATGAACTGAAAATCCGAACCGAGAATCCAAATTCGATCAATGAGATGGAACGGCATATTATGTTGCATGCCATCGACAGTAGGTGGCAGGACTACCTGAGGGCGATGGACGGGCTCAGGCAAGGGGTCGGGTTGCGAGCGTACGGTCAGCAGGATCCATTGATTGAGTATAAGCGGGAAGCATTCGGGATGTTTGAGACCCTGATGGCGGACATCAAGGAAGAAGTTGCATCCAAGGTCTTCCGTTCTTCCACTAGCCTTGATGCATTCAGGCAATTCGTATCGTCGCTGCCAAAGACCCTTGTTCATGACGAGGTTGCGATGCTTGGTGGCCGGACGTCGCCCACAGGTCCGATGTCGAGGGGCGGTGACCCGGGCGGTGGACCCGAGGCAATGCCCCGGGTCGCGGCGCCCGTGAAACGCGAGACCGCTAAAGTCGGAAGAAACGACCCCTGCCCTTGTGGCAGCGGCAGGAAGTACAAGAAATGCTGTGGGGCAGCGCAATAGTACGGCGTGCGACTGTGGTGCGGCTTGCCGGTGCGGTGTCAAGCGGAGTGCTGCTTGCACTTGCCTACGCTCCCTTTGAACAGCACGAGACCGCTTGGGTCGCGCTAGTCCCTCTTATTCTCATCAGCAGTCGCAGTGGCACGAGGGCTGCCCTCGGCTGGGGATTCCTGGGTGGGGCAGTCTTCTGGCTGGTATCGCTGTCGTGGTTCAGCAGGTTGGCATGGACCGGGCCTTCGGCGTGCCTGGGACTGCTCGCATGGTTCTTTCTGGCCTTGTACTGCGCACTCTATACGGCTGCATTCGCCATGCTCGTATCGGGGTTGTTCGGCTCGTTGGGTACGGACAACTGGCGCAGAACAGTACTGCTGACGGTCGCAATTCCCGCCGTATGGGTGGGGCTCGAATACTTCCGTTCTACGCTTCTGACCGGGTTCCCGTGGAATACACTCGGAGTCAGCCAGTACAGGAACATCCCGATCTGCCAGGCCGCGGAGTGGGGTGGTGTTTATGCTGTTTCCATGCTTGTTGCGCTTATGAACTCCGCGTTCGCCATGACGGTACTCAAGTTTCGCGGCGTTGCCGTTGGCCGTAGATACCGAGCACATCCCGAGTTGATGATCGCGCTGAGCATCCTGGTGTTGAGTATGATGGCCGGCGTTCGAATGCTGACAGAGAGAAGGCTGGCTGGTGAGGTGCTTCGAATTGCCCTTGTTCAACCCAACGTTCCTCAGGTCAAGAAATGGTCGCCTGAATGGGCGGACGAAGCCTACTTGAAGCTCAGGGGCCTGACGGAAATGACGTTCGAGCGCGATGTGGACCTGATTGTCTGGCCGGAGACAGCATTGCCGTCGTATGCCCTGCTCGACCAAGACTGCCTCGCATTCGTCTGCGACCTGTTGACAAACGGGACACCGATCCTCGTCGGCACGATCGATGCAAGGCTTCGGGGGAATGCCACGAACTTCTTCAACAGTTCGATGTTGTTTGATCCCGAGGCCCCTGACATCCAGATCTATAACAAGCAGCACCTTCTTCCGTTCGGCGAGTACATTCCACTATCCGGGATATTTCCAAGCCTTGCGAGATTCGATCCGTTGGGGTGGTCGTGCACTCCCGGCAAGGAGGACACCATCTTCCGTCTTCAGCGCGTCCCGGACACTGCCTTCTCAGTGCTGATCTGTTTTGAGGATGTCGTTTCCTCGCTTTCGAGGAAGTTTGTGCGCGCGGGTGCCCGCCTGTTGATAAACCAGACGAACGACGCATGGTTCGATGTCTCTTCAGCCTCGCGTCAACACATGGCGAACAGCGTATTCAGGTGCATAGAGAATCGGGTTCCCATGATACGGGTAACCAACACTGGTATGACCTGCCTGATCGACGCTGCCGGCAGAATTCGGGACAAGCTTGCGCCTGATGGCGGGGCTCTTACGGAGGGCTTTTTTATCGCCGAGGTGGTCACTGCGGGGCCGGGAATGAGCCCGTCATTCTATACGAAACACGGCGATGTGTTTGCCGTGTCGTGCGCTGTCTTGGTTCTTGCCTGTTTTGTTCTTGTTGCTGCCCGTGGAAGAAGCATAAAGTTGAGAACTCGATGCTTGGAACCGGGAAGCAATGAGGCAAACCCGAAGGGAACAAGAGATGACGGCTGAAGAAATCAAGACGCGCCTGGCCGAGATGCGGGCCAGGACAGAAGAAATGAGAGGTTATCTTTGACGTCGACCGCCGTGAGAAGAAGCTGGCGGAACTTGAGGGCCGGGCAGCGGCTCCTGGGTTCTGGTCCAATCAGGAGGCGGCGCAAGAGGTCATAGCCGGCGCGAATCTGGAACGATCCATCCTTGGCCCTTTTCGGGCCATCAACCAGTCAGCGGATGATATCGAACTGCTCGTGGAACTGGCCGAGGCCGAGAAGGACGAGGCCCAGAAGAATGCCGCACTTGCCGAAGCCGATACCCACGCAGAGAGTGCGGAGACTGCGCTTGTTGAGCTGGAAATGAAGGCTCTACTCAGCGGCAAGATGGACGGGAGCAGCGCGTATGTCTCTCTGCACGCCGGGGCAGGGGGCACAGAGTCCTGCGACTGGGCAGAAATGCTTGTGAGAATGTACCGCCGGTTCAGCGAGAGGGCCGGCTTCCAGGTTGTGATGCTGGACGTGCAGCAGGGAGATGAGGCAGGGATCAGGAGGGCCACTTTCGAAGTCAGTGGGCTACATGCTTACGGCTATCTGAAGGCCGAGCGAGGTGTGCACAGGTTGGTCAGAATCAGCCCGTTCGATGCCAATAAGAGACGCCACACTTCGTTTGCTGCAGTTGATGTCGTGGCGGAGATTGACGATGATATTGTGGTAGATATCAAGGACGACGAGCTTCGGGTTGACACATACAGATCCAGCGGGGCCGGTGGTCAGCATGTGAACACGACAGATTCGGCCGTGCGGATCACGCATCTACCTACGGGAATAGTCGTCTCGTGCCAGGCTGAGCGTTCCCAGCACAAGAACCGTGCGATGGCCATGAAGATGCTGAAAGCGAGAGTCTACGACTGGACGCTGGATCAGCAGCGTCGCAATCTTGAAAAGTTCTATGGCGAGAAGGGAGAAATCGCCTGGGGAAGCCAGATCAGGTCTTACGTCTTACATCCGTACACCATGGTCAAGGATCACAGGACCGAAATCGAGACGTCGAATACCGATGCAGTGTTGGACGGGGATCTGAAGAGATTCGTTCTGGCCCGCTTGAAACAGCAGAGGAGGGAGCGTCAATAATGACTCCGAAGAGTATGACCGGTTTTGGGAAGGGCTCCGTCCAGCGCGGGAACCTGCTCGTGGAAGTGGAGGCGAGTTCGCTGAACAGAAAGCAGCTCGACGTCAGGCTGGGATTGCCGGGAATGTTCGCAGCCATTGAACCGCTTGTTGTGAAAGCGGTCAGCCGATCGGTATCGCGCGGAGCGGTAACCGTTACCGTGCGAGTATCGGGTGAACGCATTGCTAATGAGTCCAGCCTGGTCGATAGAAAACTGGCGGCGGCATGCGTGCACACGCTTCGAAAGACAGCCCGAGGGCTCGGGCTTGCAGACGATCTGTCTGCAAAGGACCTTCTCTCCATGCCGGACGTCCTGCGAACCAATGCCCCCTCAATGTCTTCGCGTGCGGCCTGGTCGATTATCGAGCCGGCCCTGACCAGGGCGCTGGCGGGACTGATCACGATGAGAACCAGGGAGGGGAAAGCGCTGGCCAGGGACTTGAAGGCCAGATGTGGACGGATGAAGGCGATACTGAACAGGGTGAAAGCTCTTGCGCCACGTGCCGAAGAACGTCAGCGCAAGGTGCTGCTCGCAAAACTGAAGGCGGCCGGAATATCAACTCGAGGATGCGACGAAGCACTGGCCAGAGAGATCGTATTGTTTGCGGCTCGCTGTGATTTCACGGAAGAATGCACCAGACTGAGCAGCCACATGGCGCAGATGGAGAAGATGCTTGCCTCAGACCGGGAGGCGGGCCGATCTCTGGACTTCCTGATCCAGGAAATGCTGAGGGAAGTCAATACGATCGGGTCCAAGGCTAACAGTGCCGCGGTTTCCAAGAATGTAGTGATGTTCAAGGCCGAATTGGACCGCGTTCGAGAACAGGTACAGAATCTTGAGTGAGCATCGTCCACTGCTTATAGTTATCTCCGCACCGTCCGCCGCAGGGAAGACAACGTTGTGCGACCGGCTTCTCGCCGAGCACGTAGGTATGGTCTATTCAGTCTCATGCACAACTCGTCCACCGCGCGGAAGGGAAGTTGGTGGCGTGGATTATGTGTTTCTCGATGCCGATGAATTTGAACAGAAACTGGAACGCGCCGAATTCCTCGAACATGCAGAGGTGTTTGGCCACATGTATGGCACGCTGCGCGGCGCCGTCGAAGAAGCACTTCGTAAGGGCAAGGACCTCCTGATGGATATCGATGTTCAGGGGGCCGACCAGGTCCGTTCTTTCGTCGCGGGCCTGCCTGACGGATCGGCATTGAGGAAGGCCTACATCGACGTATTCATTGAGCCCCCCTCCCTGGCGGTCCTTGAGACGCGACTGCGGCTTAGAAATGAAGACTCGCAGGAATCCATTTGTGAGCGTATGAAGAACGCGGAACATGAGATGAACAGGGCGGGATCATATATGTACAGGATTGTGAACGACGATCTTGAGACTGCTTATGCGGAGCTGAAATCGATTGTGCAGAAAGAACACGCACGCATCTGAGAAGGGGGCGGCGAGGAGCGGGAATCGTGAACAAAGGCAAACATGTTGTACTGGGCGTGACGGGTTCAATAGCGGCTTACAAGGCTGCAGAGCTTGTCAGGATGATACGAGCCTGCGGGTGCGAAGTCTCAGTCGTAATGACACAGGCTGCGACGCACTTCATTGGGGTGCTAACGATGCAGACGCTTTCGAGGAACCCGGTTGCGATTGATATGTTCGAGCCAACTGGGCAGTGGTGTCCGGAACACGTGGCCTTGGCCGACAGGGCGGATGCGCTTGTTATTGCGCCGTGCACCGCCGGTGCGATAGCGAGAATGGCTCAAGGGCTGGCGGACGATCTGTTGACTTGCATAGTGCTGGCGACCAGGGCCCCGGTGATCATTGTCCCGGCGATGAACGACAATATGCTCGGACATCCAGCGGTGCAGACGAATCTGGAAACCTTGAAGGCACGCGGCGTAACCGTGGTCGATGCCGTGAGCGGCGAACTTGTGTGCGGGCGGGAAGGAAAGGGCCGCATGGCTCCGCTGGAAGCGACCATGAAAACGCTGAAGGCAGTTCTTCACCTGGATTAAGTCACATTGCAACAGGAAGATTCCCGGGATGAACATGGCAACACTTGCCAGCGACGGGGTGGTACTGATCGGATCGCTGGAATGTGCGCGCACTCTTCACGAACGATGCCGCGGATTGCTCGGTCGCAAAGCCCTTCCCGCTGGAGTCGGCATGCACATTTCACCATGTAGCAGTGTGCACACATTCTTCATGCAGTTCGACCTGGACCTGTTCTTTATTGGTCGGGCGGGGGCAATAGTAAAGATTGCTCGGAACGTAACGCCTGCAAGGATAGTGTTCGGTGGCGCGAAGGCACACAGTGTTGTCGAAGTTCAGTCCGGATGGCTTGCAGCCGGCTCTCTGTCGGTGGGTGATGCGGTGGCAATTGAACCTTCGGATTGAGTCTTGCGGCGAGGCCGAAGGGCGAGTTTAGTCTTCCGGCGGCTTGTCCAGGACGTAGGGCTCGACCGACTTGACTTCCCATTTCTTGAAGAGTCGAAAGACGCCTGGCCTGAGCTCCATTTGAATATCACCATTGTCAAATGTCAGCTTGAGCACGCCTATGTAGGTCTCGTTCGGACCGGAACCGGTGCGCACAATGGTGTCCGGGATGAACATCCGCTTGAGTTTCTGGCTGATCGTCGCGGTCCGATCCTTCTGTATCGAAACAATGATTGTCTCAGATTCATAGCCCTTCTTACTGAGCTGGACCGTGTGTGCTCCAGGTTCGAGAGTGTCGATAATAAGAGGCTCGGAAATAGCGTCGGACTCTCCCTCTGCGACGGTTGTTGTTCCAATGTCAGTGCCGTCGATAAAGACCTGCGCGCCTGCAGGCTGGGTAATGAGTTCGAGAAGACCGGAGTTCCGTTCCAGCCTGAACTCCTCCGCCGCAGATGCGCCCTGCACAACCTCAACGTTACGAAGCAGTGGAAGGTATCCCGCGAGTTCCACTCGGATGCGATAAGTGCCCGGCGCCAGATCCTCAATGGCTAAAGGCGCATTGCCACGCCGCTCACCGTTTACATAGACCGTCGCCTTGTCAGGAACAGAATGGATCATAATTGAGCCCGGCTTCGGCTCCAGGTTCGCGTTGAGATCGATCTCCTCACCTGATCTGAGCGTGACGAGTTGCTTGTGAAGATTATAGCCATCCAAGCGAAGCGATATTTCGTTCTTGCCGGGCGGCACTTCGTCAATCGTGCAGGGAGTGGTCCCCCTGTCGATGCCGCCGATCAAGACCGTGGCACCCACCGGTACCGAGGTGACTCTGAGGGTTGCAGAATCCGACCGAAGCACGACATTGAGTTTCTGGGGAATGCGGCCGACGATATCGATAACCTTTTCCATGGGCAAGTATCTGGTCTTTTGAAATGCGACCCGATAACTGCCTCCGGGGAGGTCCGTTAACAACATGGGAGTCTTACCGCGATCGGCGCCGTCTATCACGACAGTTGCGCCGGAAGGTTGCGAATGAATCAGCAGAAGACCGAATACTCGTTCAAGCTGCATCGTGACCTGGAGTGTTTCAGTATTGTCTCCGACGGCGACTGTTTTGCGCGTCTCTACGTAACCGTCCTTTTCCGCCGCAAGCAGGTGTTTGCCGGGACCAACGCTGACTGTTACTGGAGCAATGCCGCGCGACTCATTGTCCACAAATATCTCCGCACCTTCCGGTTGCGAAACGACTTCCATTAAGCAGACAGCAGCTTCTGCGGCGCCAGCAATGCAAGACAAAGCCAGGCAGCAGCCGATCATCGCGAGCGCGCCGGGGCGCCTTCTATGAAGTCGTGTTGTCATCTTTCAAGACGCCTTTGTACGGTTATGAGTCGTTGTTCCGCGTACTTGTAACGATCATCGGTTCTGTCAGGAATGGTGGCACAGATAACCTGCAGCACCTTCGCCGCTTCCTGCCAGTCTCGCATACGAGTCGCGCGTTCCGCGCTGAACCGCAGATCATCATACGCCTGCTGCAGTCTGGTTTCGGAATCCTCCTGGAGCGTAACCGCGTCCGCATAGAAATCCGGCTTGGGATCGATGCTATCCAGGTAAATCCTGCATTCCTTCAGCTTGCGAATGGCAAGGAAGAGATTCTCGTAGCGGATGTTCCGCTCTTCATGCAGCTTCTGACCTTCAATAATAGCTTCGTATGCCTTCTGAACGAGTTCTTCTCGCGACAATGCCCAGGATCCCTGTCCGAACTCGGTGAGGCCGAAATCCTCAAGCGTGGCCATAACGGCTTGAAGCTGTGAGGGGGGGAGCGTGTTCAAGAGCTTGACACGGTGTGTCTGCGATCCCAGGGAGATGCTCACATCACGAAGATCGTAGACGTCCCTCGCACGACCTCGATATTCGGACTCAAGATCGAAGAAGCCAGTTTGCCGGAGCGCATCCGCCAGTTTGCCGAGGACTTCCGAGGCGTTGTCGACCGCGGTAAGGGGTGATTTGAAATGGCGAGCATTGCCAAGATCGTCCAATTCAAGCATTGCCTGATCGTCCCGGATCAGCAGAAAGTAGCGGAAAACGTTCGAAGAGGAGCCGTCAACCTTTTCGTAGCGAACGGCGAGTTTCTCTTCAATGTGAGCGGGGGTGACGGGGTCCGTTGTCGCGGGGTCCGGCTCAGTGAACATTCTTGAGAGTCGTGGAATCCACACTACGAGGGCGAAGATCGTGACAAGCGAACCCACGAGCAGCAGG
>SPBP01000385.1 GCA_004525935.1 Lentisphaerales bacterium
ATGTCGGCAGGATGAGGCAGTGAAAGTGAAGGTCTCAGGTGCAGGTAGAAAGGAACTCTTCTTCATATGTACCTTCACCTGCGACTTGCGACTTTCGACCGGCGGCCGGATTCTTTGGTTGTGGCCTCCGGCCGCCTTGTTAAACTCGGTCAACAAAGGTCATAGGTCTTCACCACATGAGTTCTTGAAACGTTCCCGCGTGATCTCGGGTGGCGGCTGCGGCGGCAAGACGAGTTGTAGCTGAGTGAGCAGCAGTTGCTGGGCTTTGTCAGGCTGAGTATAACGTGACATCTTCAGCCAGTGGCCGTCCACCGTAGGGATCCACACATCGATCATCTGCATTACCTTGAGTTGTTCGAGCACACCGCGGGGCGTCAGGCCAGTTGCATGTTGTTTACACCGCTGCCCGAGGGGGACATGCAGGCAGTAGGCCAAGAAGGCAATGAAGATATGTGCCTCGATCCTGGTTTCGTGCTGGTGATGGATTGGGCGGATCGCCAGGTCACCCTTGAGATTTCTGAACGCCTCTTCGACTTCTGTGAGTTGGATGTAGTACTCCCATAGTCGCGCCGGGTTATCTGGAGGCAGATTGCTTCGTAGTAGATAGCGCCCTTCTCAGCGGTATGCCTTCCTGTACCTCGTGCGGTTGATGCGCCAATAAAATGTCTGTTCATTGATCGGCTGTTCAGGATCGGGCAGCGCAATGTTCAAGAGATTAAAGGCCCGACCGGCATCCTTCCGATAATAGACCGGTGTCGAAGCAACCCTCATTTCCGCCAGCACTTGTTGTTATACAGGAATTGGCGGTACTCCCAGCCTTCAATCGGTTCTGTTTCGGGAAAAATCCACGGTTTGATAGAATCAATCTTTTGCTCAACCGTCTCCCCGAAGGAGATGATTGCCCGCTTCTTGCCCTAAACGAGGTCGCGCCATCGCCAGACGATGATATCCAGTCCACTTGTTTGATCTGCCATTCCTTATCCCCCCGATCAAGGTCGTATTCTGCCGTAAGGCGGGCCCGAGTCAGTAGCTCTGTTCTGCGTGGAATAGAGAATCGTCCTCGGCAGACCTCATGCGGGCTGGCTGCGGGTTTATTTCCGGGACATATGAGCGGCCTGCATGTTATAAGATTCTCCGGAAGGTGGTACGATGCGGATTCTTGTGACTGGCGGAGCCGGCTTCATCGGAAGCCATCTTGTGGATCGCCTGGCGGGTCGAGGCGACGATGTAGTCGTGCTGGATGACTTCGATGATTACTACGATCCGCGGATGAAGCGTCAAAATCTTGAGCAGGCCACCAGATCGGGGCGCGTCTCGGTCGTGGAGGGAGACATCAGGCAGGCGAGTGTTCTCGATGAGGTATGCCGGGGACAAGATCTGGATGTGCTCGTGCACCTGGCCGCGCGCGCGGGGGTTCGTCCCAGCATTGAGGCCCCACTGCTTTATGTAGATATCAATTGTTACGGCACATGGTGTGTTCTTGAGGCGGCCAGGCGGCACGGGATTCAACGATTCGTCTTTGCCTCGTCATCCAGTGTTTATGGCGACGATGTGGCGCCGCCGTTCAACGAAGATGTGAACATTTCGTCCCCGCTGAGTCCGTACGCCGCGACGAAGGCCGCCTGTGAACTGTTCTGTCGCACGTACTATCATCTTCACGGCATATCCAGTAATGTACTCAGGTTCTTCACCGTTTACGGGCCGCGTCAGCGTCCGCGGATGGCGATTCGGAAGTTCGTAGAGTTGATCAGCGAGGGCAAGCGGATCCCTTTCTATGGAGATGGCTCGTCGGAGCGGGACTACACCTTTTGCACGGACATAATTGACGGGTTAGTTGCTGCGATCGATCGAGATCTTGGTTTTGAGATTATCAACCTGGGCGAGTGCCGGACAACGAGCCTTGCAAGACTGGTTGGTTTGATCGAGGAGTGCGTGGGGCGTAAGGCGGCGCTGGAAAGGTTCCCTGACCAGCCCGGCGACATGAAGATCACTTGTGCAGACATATCGAAGGCAAGACGGCTTCTTGACTACGATCCCTCGGTTCCCGTGGAGCATGGCATAAAGCTCTTTGTCGAGTGGTACAAGCGGCAATGAGCGGCGCGTGTCGGGTGTAGCGTGTAGCGTGGGAAGTTGTGATTGGATTGCCAGCAGTTCCTGAATGCTGAACACTCTCTCCTCCGGCGGAATGGGCCTTGGCCTGACGGTACGAGGTGTGAGTCTCTTGGCAGTCTAGCCGCGAATGGCGCTTAGTTAAGCGCGTTTGGGACAGACAGCACGGGATGAATGAGCGCCATAAATAACAAATGACGAAACACCCAAATACCCAAGGAATGACGAAATACCCAAGGCCGAAAGTCGTGGTTGAGGAGGGGCAATGACGCGGGAAAGATGTAGCGACGACGAGTCGGCTGCAGGAAAACCCTACGACCTGGAAGAGAGAACGGCGCTGTTTTGGGAGGCGATAAAGGAACTCCACCTGATCTTCTGCAAGATCTATCGAGGATAACAAAGATGTTTGATTCAGAGCGTGTGGCGATCCATGACAGCGGTTCGCAGAATGCCCCGAAGTCCCGATACTGGGTGTTTCGTCATTCGGATTTCTTTGGGTATTTGGGTATTGGGGTATTTCGTCATTGAATGGCACGTATCACAGACACGATTCATGCAAAACAGGTCTTATCTAAGTGCCATTCCAGTCTAGTCCTGATCCCTGAACACCTCATCTGTTCAGCCCTGACGAATCGCATTTTGTCGCGTTAAGGCCGGGTTTGTATCATTTCTGAGCGGTGGGCCGATAGA
>SPBP01000319.1 GCA_004525935.1 Lentisphaerales bacterium
GGGATAACTCAATGGTGGATACGCTCGGGCTGTTTCGGAAATGGTTTCCTGATGCGCGATCACACAGGCTTGGGGTGCTTGCACAGGGCATGGGGCTTGAGGGCGGGATCAGGCAGCACAGAGCGCTGGGCGATGCTTTGCTCCTTCAGCGGGTCTTCGTGCATGGCATGCGCGAACATCCATCGACGAGGATTCAGGACATAGTTCGGTATGGTCGCCATGAATAATATGATGTGTCTTTTGACATTGGCAATTGGAAGACAAAGGATCAGGATGCGATCAGCCTCGACGTGGCCGACGTGGCGTGTATCAGGATTATGGTCGGTCTTCAGGAAGAGACCTTTAGACAGTTCAAGGAGGCGTTCAGCGCAACCGATAAACCGCCTCTCCGCCTTCGAAGGGCCTTGGTGAGATGGGCACGCTCAGCGGAGACGCATGAGGAGGCCCTTTGCTTCACAGTAGACTTCCTGATCCACGATCCGGAAGATGCGGAAGATAGACGTGTCTGGGAGCAACTGATTCAATATCCAATGTCCAACAAGGAATGTCCAATGTCCAGGTGTGACGGCTTCGAACTGGGAGTTGGATATTGAGTGTTGGCTCTGCAATCAAGTTTCAGGGGGAGACTGCCTATGTGTGTGAGTGTGATAGGCCCCGCGTTTACTTGAACTTAACAAGGCCCGATTCCTTGAGGCTTGTGAAGCCACGAGAAGCGTCATCATCGGGTTTGCCGAGGATGACGTGATCAAGAACGTTAATATCGACGATGCGTCCGGCCTCCACGATCTGGCGAGTAATGCGTATATCCTCGGCGGATGGCGACGGGTCCCCGGAAGGGTGGTTGTGAGCCAGGATGACTGCCGCGCACCCGAGCCGTATTGCTGGAGCGAAGACTTCTCTGGGGTGGACAAGGCTGGCGTCGAGTATGCCGCTTGTGATCTCCAGTGGCGGTGATTTCATCCGATTCTTCGCGTCGAGAGGAAGAACCCAGAACACCTCTTTGTCGAGGGTTCGGCTCTGTTCCTTCAATATCTTCACAACATCCTCTGGGCGGACGATCTGGGGGGCGTCCGGAACAGACTCGGACGCGAGCCTTTTGGCCAGTTGGAGGGACGCCACGATGGTCTGTGCCTTGGTCCTGCCCATACCGCGCATGGAGGCGAGGCTGTCAACATCGGTGGACGCGAGCCTTGAAAGGGTTCCATATTTGCGAAGCAAGTCGCGGGCCAGGTCAAGTACGCTTGATCCCTTGACTCCGCTGCGCAGGATTATGGCAAGGAGTACGTCCTCGGGCACGTGATCAGCTCCCAGGCGTTCCATCATTTCGCGGGGACGGAGCCGCAGTGGCATTTCGCGGATGGGGTATGATGTGTGGCTCGGGGAATCAGGTGGTGGTACGGATCGCGATTGGGCCATATTGCCTCCATATCTCCATTACAGAATGTGCGACGCTCTTGAGGTCGACAGTCTCGTCGATTTCTAACCATTTGACGTTCATCTGGTGTTTGAACCATGTTAACTGGCGCTTGGCCAGTTGATTTGTTCGAATAATCGTACGTTCCTTTGCTTCGCGGATTGTCGCGCGACCGGAGATGTGGTCGATTGCCTCGGAGTAACCTATGGCCCTGGAGGCCGTGGGTGCGGCTTCGAAGTCGTTCTTCATTAGCTCCTGCACTTCGTCGATGAGTCCGTTGTCATACATGGCCTCGACACGGGCCCTGATCCGACGCTTGAGGAACTCGCGATCGGGGTTGATGCCTGCAACGGGCGTTCCTGGTCCGGAGTTCTTCCACGAGTTGGGGATGGATTCGTAACCGGCTTCTGCGAATTCAAATGCGCGCATCACGCGTCTTGGATTTGACGGATCCACAATTGACTTGGCGACTGATGGCGCGGCGGCTGTCAGGCTTCTTACTGCCTCAGCGACACCGAGCTCATTGATCATGCGCGATACTTTGTCCCTTACAGCGTCATCTGGCGGGGCTAGTGGCGACAGTCCGTGCGTGAGGCTCTTGAGATAGAGTCCGGAGCCTCCGACCACTATGGTCTTTCTTCCGGTCGCCGCGAGAGTGGCGAGCGCCTCACAAGCGCTTCGATGATAGGCGGCGAGGTCAAATGGGGTGAGGGGATCAACAATGTCGATTCCCGCATAATGAACTTCGCTACGCTGTTGCGCAGAAGGCTTGGCTGTTCCGACGTCCATTCCGCTGTAGACCAGCATAGAATCGGCGGAAAGAATGTCCATCTCATGCGCCAGGGCGAGGTAATGCGCCACTGAGGTTTTGCCCGATGCGGTGGGGCCTACGAGAAAGTATCCTTCCAGGTCAGTCATATTCTTCTTTTGAGGTGATTGAGCATAGAGACAGGCCATGGCATTTCGTGACATCGAATAGTGTCATCCTGTCTCCATAGCGCATTCGCCCAAATGCGTGACATCTGCTACAGCGCCACGCCACCCTTCTGAGGCCGAGAATCAGATTGTTGCTGTGCCTGTGGAGGCTGCGTGTGCCGTGCGTGTGGGACAAGGAACGATGCCAACACGTATAGCGCGACTCCGGTGCAAATGCAGGCGTCGGCAATATTGAATGCGGGGAAGTGTTTCGATCCCCAATAGAAATCGAGAAAATCCACAACGAAACCCGCTCTGAGTCGATCCAGGAGGTTCCCGACGATGCCGGTTAGCATCAGTGCAAAGGCCAGTTCGCTGAGTACTCCGCAGTTGAGGAATCTGCGCCGAAGCAGGATCAAAACGACTAGTACGACGATAGAGAACACAATGAGAATAGCTCCCATGCTCTCAAGCATACCGAAAGCTGCGCCGGTGTTCCGCACGTATCTGAGATCGAACAGACCGGGGATGACGGTAATGCCGTCTCCGAGCATGAAGTGTCGTTCGACAAGGCACTTGACGGCCTGATCCATTACGGTAAGCGTCAGTATGATAGCCAGAACCAGCATTTGTGGTGTGTCCTGCGAAGACTCGCCGACATCAGGCGCTACTCAGCCTGGTCATCTGCGGCGGTCCTGCCTTCGCCAGTCGATCTCGATTCACCGGTCAGATTCAACGTGCTACCAAGCGGCTGGAAACGTGGGCGACGCTCCTCGATCTTCTGCTGGCACTGGACGCACATTCTTGCGAAAGGCAGTGCTTCAAGGCGATTCATGCCGATGGGTACATTACATTCTTCACATACCCCGTATGCTCCTTGCTTGAGACGACGTTCCGCTTCGCTTATCTCAAAGAGCGCATTTTGCTCGGTGCTGAGTATGCTCAGAGCAGAATCCCTGTCAAAATCGTCGGTGCCATTGTCACGAGGTATGTCGTACTTCTCGGTATTCAATGAATTGCTGGCTAGAAATTGGATCTGCTCCTGCACCCC